>CALKWL010000292.1 GCA_938004235.1 uncultured Gammaproteobacteria bacterium | reverse complement strand
GATATTGACTGACGTGACTGGAGTTCAGACGTGTGCTCTTCCGATCTCTTTTTCGGCCAATTTAGCTGCAATGGCCGCCGCGCCTGCATCCGAAGTCGCCGTACCCACCACGCGCGCACCGCGTGCCGCCAGATCATGCAGTATCGCCTCGCCAATGCCGCGTGATGCGCCGGTGACCAGCGCAATGTCATTTGCCAATTCCATAGTCATCAATACATTCCCCTTTCAATAATCATTCGGTCAAAGCCGTATCCAGACTTGCCAAATCAAGCACCGGGTAAGCCGCAAGATCACGCTCAATACGCTTGGTCAGTCCTGCCAGCACCTTGCCCGGCCCGAACTCAGCCAGCGCCGCGGCGCCGCGCGCCTGCATGGCACGCACGCTATCCACCCACAACACAGGACGATGCAACTGACTCACCAGCGCCGCACGCAGCGCATCCGGCTCGATATGCTCTGCCGCATCCACATTGTGCAACACCGGAATCAGCGGGCGACGAATTTCCACCGAATCCAGCACCTGCGCCATCTGCACGGCGGCATTCTGCATCAAAGATGAGTGCGAAGGCACACTCACCGGCAAAGGCAGCACGCGTTTGGCGCCTTTCACCTGTAAAAGCGGCGTTGCCCGTGCCACCGCTGCGGAGCTGCCAGCAATTACCACCTGACCCGGGCTATTGAAATTCACCGCCTCAACCACCTCGGCGCCCTGCGTCGCTTCAGCGCACACAGCAACCACCACGGCGTCATCCAACCCCAGTACCGCCGCCATAGCGCCCTCCCCCAGAGGCACGGCCTGCTGCATCAAGCGCCCGCGCTCCGCCACCACGCGCACCGCATCGGCAAAATCCATCGCCCCGGCGCACACCAAGGCGGTGTATTCGCCCAGACTATGCCCCGCCATGCAGATCGGCATGGAACCGCCCGCCGCCTGCCAGACGCGCCATGCCGCCACCCCGGCGGCCAACATGATCGGCTGGGTGATTTCGGTACGATTCAGCTCGGCATCCGGCCCTTGGCTGACGATTGACCACAGATCCAGCCCGCCCAACGCCGCAGAGGCCTGCGCAAAGGTCTGTTCAACCTGCACCTGATGCTCGCCCCAGGCGCTCATCATGCCAATGGACTGGGAGCCCTGCCCCGGGAAAACCGCCGCAAATGGAACGCGCATACACTCATCCTTCAGTCATAAAACAAGAACGCAATGCTAACACACGGCTTAATGAGCTTGCCCCGAACGTGGGCTTCAAGGATAATCCCGGCTTTCCTGAAATCAGCCAAGATATTGAATGTCCAAAGAAGATTACATCGAGATGCAGGGTACTGTACTCGACACGCTCCCCAACACCATGTTCCGCGTTGAACTGGAAAATGGCCACATCGTGACCTGTCACATCTCCGGTCGTATGCGTAAGAACTACATCAAGATTCTTACCGGCGACAAAGTTACCGTCCAGCTCACCCCCTACGACCTGACCAAGGGTCGCATCTCCTTCCGTTCGAAGTAATTCCAGGACTTACGCAAAAGCGCACCGGCAAGGCAAAGCGACGAAGACAGTACACTTGGCGCTTTAACGCCGCTGGGGTGTTTTTGCGTAAGACCTAATCGGTCTGCGCCATCAAACGCACGGTTACTGGCCTGATAGAACCTGTCCAAAGCCTCTCTCCCTGGACTGAGCGCATCATTCTGTCGGTTGACTTGACGCGCCATGTGACTCAGTTATGCTCCCTACGCCCCTTGGGAGGAGTCTTGCCATGAAACATCACGCCATCCTGCTCGCCGCTTGCGCGGCGCTTTCCGCCTGCTTTCTGCCCCCGGCGATGGCTAATGAATGGGTGTGGTGCGCGAATGAAAACGAGCTTTGCCGCTTCGACGGTCGCGCCGAAGTGCGTTATGGCGCAGACCGACGCTGGACAAGCCGCGAAGCCAGAAACAGCATCCGGTGCAACAACGCCAACTTTGGCGACCCGGCGCCTGGCGCGGTTAAATCCTGTTTTGTGCGTGCAAGCGCCGCCAGCTCAGACGGTTCCATCCCCTCGGGCTGGCAACGCTGCGCCAGCGAAGGCGAATTCTGCCGCTTCAACGGGCGTGCTGAGGTGCATTACGGAGCGGGTGGTCGCTGGGAAACGCGCAGCGCCCGCAACGGCATTTTTTGCGGCAATGAAACCTTTGGCGACCCGGCGCTTGGTCGAGTCAAAGCCTGTTTTATCAGCACATCCAACGCAAACAATGAATGGAATCAGGATGGATGGCGCAGATGCGCCAGTGAGGACGGTTTCTGCGCATTCAGGGGCTGGCAAGAGGTTCGCTACGGTGCAAACGGGCGCTGGACGCATCTGACCCGCCTCAATGGCGTCACATGCAGCAACGAGATTTTCGGCGACCCTGCCCCTGGGCGCGTCAAAGCCTGTTATCTCCGCGACCGATAACCCACGGTGCCTTTGCCTTTGAACAGGTTCTTAGCGCAGCGATACTGATGCCAGATCCATCATTTCTAAAAAACTCTGGTAGCGGCGCCCAGAGATCTTTCCCTGCTCCATAGCCTGCTTGACCGCGCACCCCGGCTCGGCGCGGTGCGTGCAGTTCGCAAAACGGCACTGCTGCGCCGCGTTTTCAATCTCGCTAAATCCGCGCCGTACCACTGCGGTCGTCATGGCCCACACCCCGAAATCGCGCACGCCCGGCGCATCCACGACATCGCCGCCGCTCGGCAAGTGATACAGCGTGCTGGTGCGCGTGGTGTGCCTGCCTTCCTGGCTATGCTCTGAAATCGCCCCGACCAGAATATCAGCCCCCACGGGCATAAGCGCCGCAACCAGCGACGACTTGCCTACCCCCGACAGCCCCACAAACAGACTTTGATGGTTCTGCAAACGCGCCTTGAGCGCATCGATCCCTTCACCTGTGACCGCGCTGACCTCCAGGGCATCCACCCCTGCCGCACACCATTCCGCCACAAAAGCGCGCATGGTCTGCCGCTGCGGAGCGTCCAACCGATCCACTTTATTGACAAGCAGAATCGGCTCCGCAGGCAAATCGAGCGCGGCCACAATCGCACGATCGATGACGCTGGCGTTCGGCTCCGGCACAGGCGCGATAGTAATGAGCACCTGGTCGATATTCGCCGCCATCAAACGCGGCTTGCCCAGCGTATCCGGGCGAATCAGCAGGGAATGGCGCGGCTCGACAAACTCCACCGAGCCGCGCCCATCGGCATTTTCACGCCAGCGCACGCGATCGCCTGTAGCCACCGCCCCCAAAGTTTGCTTGACCGTGCAGCCGCGGCGTTCGCCGCTTTCGCAATCTTCAAGCATCACCTGCTTGCCGTGATGCGCCACCACTAACCCGGGACGCAAATCCACATTTTCCGCTTCGCGGGCATGGCGTTGCTCGATATTGCGACGTTGCTGATCGTTAAGACGACGTTTGGACATAATCAATGCAACAGGAACAGGCTGGCCAGCCCAAGAAAAATGAAGAAGCCGCCCGAATCGGTAATCGCGGTAATCATCACACTGGAACCCAGCGCCGGGTCGCGCCCCATGCGCGCGCGCATGACTGGAATCGTCACCGCCATCACCGCCGCCAGCAGGAAATTCAGCGTCACCGCCAGCATCATGACCCCGCCCAGCGGCAAATCCTTGTACATCACGAAAGTGATCGCCGCCAGCGCCGCCCCCCACATCAGACCATTGACCAGCGCCAGACTCAGCTCCTTGATGTACAGGTTGCGCACATCGGCTGAACTCAGTGGATTGTTGGCCAGCGCCCGCACGATCATGGTGATGGTCTGATTGCCCACATTACCGCCCATGCCGGCCACAATCGGCATCAACGCGGCAAGAGCCACCAGTTTTTCAATCGTGCCTTCAAACATGCCGATCACGCTGGAGGCAATCAGCGCCGTCACCAGATTCACGCCAAGCCAGGGCGCGCGGTTTTTCAGGCTGGCGGAAAGCGGTGCAAAAATGTCTTCTTCTTCACGCAGACCGCCTTGACTCAGTTGCTCCTGCTCCTGACGCTCTTTGATGAAGTCCACCATGGCATCGACGGTCAAGCGACCAAGCACCACGCCATCATCATCCACCACCGGCGCGGTAATCAGGTCATAACGTTCAAACGCTTCGGCAGCATCCAGCAATTTGCCATCTGCCGTAAAACGCTTGGGCGAAGCCTGCATGATGCTGCCTACGTCATCTTCCGGCTGGGAAACCAGCAGCGTATTCAGCGGCAAGACGCCGCGCAGATGCTCCTCACGATCCACCACAAATAACTGATCGGTATGATCCGGCAAGACGCGCAGGCGGCGCAGATAGCGCAACACCACCTCGACGCTCACATCCTCGCGCACATTGACCATTTCAAAGTCCATGCGCGCGCCCACCGTATTTTCCGGGTAGGACAGCGCCAGGCGCAGCTGCTCACGCTCTTCAGGATTCAGGGTTTTGTAGATTCCCTGCACGGCCTCATCCGGCAGGTCGGGCGCAAGATCGGCGATTTCATCGGTATCCAGTTGCTCCGTGGCGGCAACCAGCTCATGCGTATCCATCGCCTCGATCAACGATTCGCGCACCGCATCCGAGGTTTCCAGCAGAACCTCACCGTCCATGTCCGACTTGACCAGATCCCAGACAATCAGACGGTCCTTGAGCGGCAGCATTTCCAAAATGCGCGCCACATCCGCCGGGTGGATTTTTGCGAGCTTGGCTTCCAGCGCCACCAGGTGCTGTTTGTGCACCATGTTCTCCACGATGGAGCTACGCTCGTCGGCAGCATCCTCGCGCGCCACCAGCTGCTCCACCAGACGCTGACGCTCAAGCAGCTCGTGAATCTCGCTCACCCACTCACGAATGTGCTCTGCGCTATGTTGCTGCTCGCTCATGATCCCGACATCCTGCTAAAGTGGCCGTCATCTTAGCAGGATGCTTGCCGCATCCACCGTAAAATTAAGGGGTAACGCCATGCAAAACCGCCTCATCTGGATCGATCTTGAAATGACCGGACTGGAACCTGACCGCGACGTCATCATCGAAATTGCCACCCTGGTCACCGATGAACAACTGAACATTTTGGCCGAGGGGCCGGTACTTGCCGTGCATCAACCCGAAAACGTGTTGCAGGGCATGGACGAATGGAACCAGACCCATCACGGCGCATCCGGCCTGCTGGATCGCGTACGCGCCAGTACGCACGACACCGCCGAAGCCGAGAAACTTACCCTCGAATTTCTCGCAGAATGGAGCGAGAAACGCAGCTCGCCGATTTGTGGCAACAGCATCTGTCAGGATCGGCGCTTCCTTGCCCGCCACATGCCCGAGCTGGAAGCCTTTTTCCACTACCGCAATCTGGATGTGAGCACCCTCAAGGAGCTGGCGCGCCGCTGGTATCCTGAGGTGCCGAAGTTCGAGAAAGCGGGCGCGCATCGTGCTCTGGACGATATTCGCGCCTCGCTCGACGAATTACGTTATTACCGTGAAACTGTTTTGCGTTGAGACGCTCCAAGCGTGTTTGACGCGCTTGGCAAAGTGCCGGGGTTTGGTTTTCATTCCCCTTTCGCAGCTTGCTTCACGGCTTGCCCGAAGGGCAGCATCGTCGGGGTGCATTTCTTTGGTGACTTTCTTTGTGCAAGCAAAGAAAGTTACTCGCCCGTATCAATCACGCTTTGTACAAAGTCGCACCGTGGAGACGGACGAAACAATGCCACTGGCCTTGAACGGTTAGTGGGTTATTTCGCCCGTCTTGACGAAGCTACTCCGTAGCAGAAATAGGTGGCCACGGGCGAGTAACTTTTCTTGCTCGTGCAAGAAAAGTTACCAAAAGAACACGCCCCAAGGGGTCGCCCTACGGGCAAGCCGTGAACGCAGCGCCTACGGCAAGGCCGTCCCGACGCAACATCCATGTTGCGACGGGACTAAACAGGCCATCCATGGCCTGTTTACCATGCCTACGGCACTCCGTTCACGGCGACCCCACACGGGGGGAAGGAAATCCAAATCCGTGCCGCGCCATCCATGGCGCTTTGACCTGATCTCCACAGGCCAGTCCACGTCGGCATCAAAAGGGGGAGTTGAAATCCAAAACCAAATCCCCCGCCTGCGGCAAAAAACATTCAACACATCCAAGACAGCCCAACCCCATCACCATGAAACTCAAAACGCTTCTTCCCCTGCTGATTCTTGCCCTTGCGATCATCGGCTTTGCGGCGCTCAAAGCCACACGCAGCCAACCCGCACCGGTAGTGATTCAGGAGCGGGTCTGGCATGTCGCCACACAAAACGTCCAAGCTGAGCGCCTGCAACCCGAGCTGACCCTGTACGGACGCATCGAAACGCCGGATCGGGTACGCATTGCCGCGCCGGTGGGCGGGCGGGTGCTCAAGGTATTGGTACGTGATGGGGAAAGCGTGCAGGCCGGGCAGGCGCTGGCCGAGCTGGATGCGCGCGACCTGCAACCGCGCGTGGCGCAGATCAAGGCCGACATCGAACGCGAACATCTCAACCTTGCCAATGACCGCGCCGCGCTGAAGCATGAACAACAAGTGGAAGAGCTTGCGCTCAGCAGCCTGCAACGCAATGAATCCATCCAGGCACAAAAACTCGGCTCGCAAGCCGCCACCGATACGGCACGCGAGCAGCTTGCCCGCGCCCGCCTCTCCGTACTGCAACGTCAACAGGCTATTGCCGAAGCGCCGGCGCGGCTGGCGCAACTGCAATCCAAACTGGACGAAGCGCAGCGTGATGCCGAACGCGGCGCCATGAGCGCGCCCTTTGCCGCGCGCATCGGCAGCGTCGAAGTGGCGGCAGGCGACCAAGTCACGCCAGGACAAACCCTGCTCACGCTTTATCCCGCCAACAGGCTTTACCTGCGCGCCAAGGTTCCCGCACCCCAGGCCGAGGTGCTGCGCCGGGGTTTGAGCGCGGGCACGCCTTTGATTGCTTCGCTCGAATTCAATGACAGACAGATTCCGGCCACACTGGAGCGTCTGTCCGGCGAGGCTGACGCACGCGGAGTCGATGCCCTGCTCCGCCTGGATGCGACCCACGCAAACATTCCAGTCGGCAGCCTGTTGAGCGCGCAGCTTGCTCTGCCCGCCCAGGACGGTCTGGTCGCCCTGCCCTATTCAGCATTGCACGGCGGCAAACGCGTGTATCTCGTGCGTGATGGCCGCCTGCACGCCGTCGAGGTTGAGCGCGTCGGAGAAATGCAGCGCGATCAGCAAACGCTCATTCTGCTGCGCGCCGCCGAACTGGCGTCGGGCGCCGTGGTCATGACCACCCATCTGCCCAATGCCATCGAAGGGCTTGCGGTCACGCCTCTGCAAGCGGAACAAGCTTCCGGCGGTGCGCGTTCATGAACGGGATGCTGGCTTTTTTCATCCGCCATCGCGTGGCGGCCAATGTACTGGTGCTGGTCGCCCTGATGGCCGGGTTTCTGGGCGTCACGCGCATGAACGTGCAATTCTTTCCCAATTTTGCGCTGGATGTGCTCAGCGTGCGCGTGATCTGGAGCGGCGCATCCGCCGAAGACGTGGAAAACGGTATCGTCATTCCGCTGGAAGAGCGCCTGAAAACCGTCGATGGGGTGAAAAAGCTCTCCGCAACCGCCGCACAGGGGGTGGCCAGCATTACGCTGGAGCTGCGCGAAGGCACGGATTCGCTGGCCGCGCTGGATCAGGTGCGCCAGCGCGTAGCCGAGTTCAGCAACCTGCCCAAGGATGCTGAAGCGCCACAAGTCAGCCGCGTCACTCGCTATGAGCCGGTGGCGCGTCTCTTGGTGCGCGGCCCGAGTCTGGACGAATTGCGCCCTTGGGTGCGTCAATTCGAGCACGAATTATTACAGCAGGGTATCGACCGCATCGACATTCAGGGTCTGCCGAATGAACGTATCGCCATCGAAATTCCAGGCGCGCAGCTCGAAAGCCTGAACCTTTCGCTGGCCGATGCAGGCGATCGTATCGCCAAACTGGCGCGCGACCTGCCTTCGGGCATTGCCGGTCAGGATGATGGCGCGCGTGAAGTGCGCAGCCTCGAACAGCGCCGTGATGCCGAAGGCTTTGCCAGTCTGCCGCTGATTAGCGATGAGCAGGGCGTTTTGCACCTGGGCGATGTGGCGACCATCACCCGCGAAGCGCGCCCAGCCAGTTTGATGCTGAGCGAACAGGGCGAGCCGGTGGTGGAACTGATCCTGCAACGCACCGAAAACGGCAATGCGCTCAAGGCTGCCAAGGTGCTGGAAGCCTGGCTGGAGGCGACCCGCCCCACCCTGCCGCCCAGCCTGCAACTTGAGGTCTACGACCAGCAATGGGAACTGATACGCGACCGCATCCATCTGTTGTTGAACAACGGCCTCTCCGGAATGCTGATTGTCGCCTTGATTCTTTATTTATTTCTGCCCAGCCGAGTGGCGCTATGGGTCGCGCTGGGCGTGCCGACCGCCTTCCTGCTCACTCTGGGTCTTTTGATGCTGTTTGGCGGCTCGATCAATATGCTCAGCCTGTTTGCGCTGATTATGGCGCTGGGAATCATCGTCGATGACGCCATCGTGGTGGGCGAGGATGCCGCCACCCACCGCGCCATGGGCGAGTCGCCGGAAGATGCCGCCATCGGCGGCGCACAGCGTATGGTATGGCCGGTAGTTGCCTCGTCGTTGACCACAATCGCCGCTTTTTTGCCCCTGCTGATGGTGGGCGGCGTGTTCGGCAAAATCATGTTCGACATTCCCTTGGTGATGATTATGGTCATCATCGCCTCGCTGCTGGAATGCTTTCTGATTCTGCCAGCGCACCTGCGTTCGGGATTTATCGCCGAAGCGCGCCGCCCGGTGTCCAAACTGCGCTTACGTCTGGATGCCGCGTTTGAGCATTTCCGCGAACAGCGCTTCCGCCCGCTGGTCAGACTGGCAATTCAATACCGCGCGACCACGGTCAGCCTGACCTTCGGCCTGATGCTGCTGGCTGTGGGATTGTTAATCGGCGGGCGCATTCCGTTCGTGTTCTTTCCCTCGCCCGAGTCCTCGGTGATCTACGCCAACGCCACCTTTGTCGCGGGCACGCCGCGAGCGCAGACCGAGGCTTTTCTCGCCAGCCTGGAGGACAGCCTGCGCAAAACCGAGCAGGCCTTCGGCGAAACCCTGATTAAAACCGCGGTCAGCCGCAGCAACGCCACCATCGGCTCAAGCGGCAGCAGCGCCAGCGGTGAACAGCTCGCGTCCATCATGCTGGAACTTGTGCCCTCGGAGCAGCGAGCCACGCGCAATGAAGCCTTTATCGCCAAATGGCGCGAACTCACGCCCCCGGCAGCGGGGCTGGAAAACCTGAGCATCAGCTCACGCCAATCAGGCCCGCCCAACCGCGACCTGACCGTGCGCCTGAGCGGAAACAACACTGACAAGCTCAAAGACGCCGCACTGAGTCTGCAAGAAACCCTGCATGGCATCTCCGGGGTCAGCGATGTCGCCGACGATCTGCCGTTTGGGCGGGAACAGCTGATTTACCGCCTCACCCCGCGCGGCGAAGCGCTGGGTCTGACCACCGAAAGCCTCAGTCGCCAGCTGCGCGCCGCGTTTGACGGCAACCTGGTGCAACGGGTACAGGTCGGGCAGGATGAACTCGAAGTGCGCGTGCTGCTGCCGCGTGCCGAACGCGAGCGCCTGGACGTTCTCGAACGCCTGAACATTCGCCTGCCCAATGGCGAATTTGTGCCGCTGCCCAGCGTCGTGCGCTGGGAATCGCGTCGCGGTTTCGAGGCCATCCGTCACGCGCAGGGACAACTTGCCGTCGAAGTCACCGCCGATGTGGACAAGGCGCTCAACAACAGCAACCGCATCCTGCAAGAGCTGAAAAAGCAGGCGCTTCCCGCGCTGACCGAACGCTACGGCATCACCTATAGCCTGGAAGGCGGCTCCGCCGATCAGCGCGAAACCATGGCCGATATGAAAACTGGGCTGATGGTCGGGCTGCTTCTGATCTACCTGGTGCTGGTGTGGATTCTCGGCTCATGGAGCTGGCCGCTGGTGGTCATGACCGCCATTCCGCTAGGGTTGGCGGGCGCGATTTTCGGTCACTGGATCATGGGCGTCGATCTGACCCTGCTCTCCATGTTCGGCTTGTTCGGCCTGGCAGGGATCGTGGTCAATAACGCCATTATCCTGGTGAGCTTGTTCAGCGAATTGCGCGCCAAAGGTCTGGAACTGCACGAGGCATTTATCGAAGCCGCCTGCGGGCGCTTGCGCGCGGTGATTCTGACCTCGCTGACCACCATCGGCGGCCTCACACCGCTGATGTTTGAAGGCTCGTTGCAAGCTCAGTTCCTCATCCCGATGGCGGTATCCATCGTGTTCGGGCTGGCGTTTTCGGCGCTGCTGGTGCTGTTTTTTATTCCGGCGCTATTGTCCATCCTGGAGGGCGTCAAGGCGCATTTTAGCTCACATCAAACGGTGCATGAAGGCAGATAAAGCGGCGCCATGCGCCGCCACGCGCCGCCTTGGTGCGCACGCCCGTCCCAGACATGCAGCTCGCAAGCAACGCCCTTGGCAAGCAGAAGCTGTTTAAGCTCGATGTTCTGTTGCAAAAATGGGTCGTGCTGTCCAACCGCCAGGGTGACGCGCATGGCACGCAAATGGTCGAGCAATACGCCCTCGGCAAGATTGGGCAAAAAATGCAGCGGGGTATTGAAATAGACCGTGTCGTCATAATGCCCATCCAGCAAATCGCTGAAATGCTCAACCGCACGGGTCAAATCGTAACGCCCGGAAAAAGCCGCCAGACGTTGCACCACGCCAGGATGACGCAGGGAAAAATTAGCGGCAAAAAATGCCCCCATGCTCAGACCATGCGCCGCCACGTTGCCCGGCGCATAACGCCCAGCCAACCACGGCAATACCTCATCGAGCACGTAGTTTTCGTAGTCGAGATAACGCAGAAAACGATCCTGCGGACGACACCAGAAACAGTACAGTGATTCGTGGGCGATATTGTCCAGACAGATCAGCTGCATTTTCCCAGCCTCGATCCACGGACGCAGCGCTTCGATGATGCGCAGGTCTTCATACTCGTGAAAACGCCCGTCGCGGGTCGGGAATACAAGGATTTTCTCACCCGCATGGCCAAAAACCAGCAGTTCCATCGTGCGTTGCAGCTTTGGAGAAAACCAGGCGTGGTATTCGCGATTCATTGAGCTTGGGCTTTTGCTGGAGGCTTATATGGGACTGAGGTTGTTGAAAGCGTAGGAAAATGTGCAGAATTTGGATTTCTTATCTCCCCTTTTGATGCCACCACGGCACCCACACACGGGGGGAGGAAATCCATCAAAACCCTCTCCGCAAACGCTCAAACCAATGCACAAGCATACGCTGCAAGCGTAATTCTTCATGCAAGCGCAGCGGATAATCAAAATGCCCGGCGGACAAAACCTTCAGCGCCTTACTCCCCGCCCAGGCATTGAAAATTGCAAACTGCCCTGGCGGTGCGACCACCGGGTCAAAACGCGCCAGCGCCGCCAAAAGAGGGGCACGAGCTAGGCGTGCAGCTGAAGCGGCATCGTAATAAGCCAGGGTTTCAGGCGCATGACCATGCTGACTCACATAAGCCTGAATGGCAACGCCGCTGCCTGTCGTAGGCAAGGCCAGACGCAGCGGCCAATGCCCGAAACTCGGCACATTCAGATGCACGCCCTGAATCAAGGGCTCCCAGGGGGCAACCAGTGCGCCCAGGCCGCCGCCAAAACTGATTCCGGCATACCCAATCCAACCCAATTTGGGCAATACCTGATGCGCGGCATGAATCGCCAGCCACAGATCATCCATGCACAATCCCACCACATAGCGGTCTCGATCTTCGATGCCATGCAGCACATGCCGATAGACCTCCTGCGGCACCCCTGCGACACGGCTGCGTCCAAAACCGCGCGCACAGGGAAAAAACAGCGCCGCATCATGCAGCGGCCAAGACCAATCCGGCGCTTCACGTCCGCCATAACCATGCCCCATGACCCAGATATGGGTGGCGGTCTGATAGCGCGGCAAGAGCATCCATCCGCCCAGCTCCACGCCATCGGTTCCGTGATAGTGAAAATCAAACACCCGCCAGCGCCCGTGCATTCCGCTCAAATGAACGCGCGGACGAGGATCGTGTTCGGCCACGCGCGCGTGACGCGCCTGCCAATACTCCGCAAAATCCGCAGGCGCCTGCGGCGGCTCGACCGCCAGCAAGCGCGCCAGATCGTAGCCATAAGACGGGTCAAAACCATAGCCATGCTTCAGTCCCTGGGGCATGGTCAACTCACTCCGAAAGGCCAGGGGCAGGCTGCGACTCCACGGCGGGAAGATAACGGCGCTGACAGGCCTTGCCCGCCGCACACAACAGCTCATAACCTAGCGTCCCTGCCGCTCTGGCCACAGTATCCACGGAAATATGCTCCCCCCAAAGCTGTACGCCATCGCCCACCGAAGCCTGTACGCCGCGCAGATCCAGGGTGATGAGATCCATCGACACCCGACCGGCCAGACGCGCCGGCTGCCCGTTCACCATGAGCGGCGTACCGCTTGGCGTCACGCGCGGATAACCGTCAGCGTACCCGACCGACGCCACGCCGAGCGGCATATCCTCCGGACAAACAAAGCGCCCGCCATAACCCACTTCCTCACCTTGGCGATGTGTTTTGACTGCCAGAACACGGGTTTCCAGGCGCATGACCGGCCTCAGTCCCAAATCGGCGGCCGTACCGTCGTCCAGCGGGCAACTGCCGTACAGCGCAATCCCTGGACGCACAATATCCCCCAGAGCGCCTTGCGCCGCGCCGCCGAAAACCCCGGCGGAATTCGCCACGCTGCGCTCTCCCTCCAGCCCCTCCGTAGCGGCTCGGAACACGGCCAGTTGCTGTTGCGTCGGTGCCGCGTCCGCTTCATCCGCACGCGCAAAATGCGTCATCAAGCCCGGCGGGCGACGCAGGCGCTTGCTGGCCGACAGGCGCGCATGCAGACTGCGCGCCTGCTCGGGTGGAATGCCGATCCGGTGCATCCCGCTATCAATCTTGAGCCAAACGCTCAGCGGCAATCCCAGGGAATTTTTCTCGATCAGCTCGATTTGCCATTCTTGATGCACCACGGGTTCAACCAGCAGCCGCGCGGCCAACCGGGCTTCAGCCAAGTTCGTGAAGCCTTGCAACACCATAATCCGTTGCGTGATTCCCGATTTGCGCAGGGCTTCGGCCTCCCCCAGGGCGGACACCACAAAACCATCCGCCTGAAGACGCAAAGCCTGAGCGCAGGCTGTCATCCCATGCCCATAGGCATCGGCCTTGACCACGGCGAAAACCTTCGCTCCCTCGGCGTGCGCGCGCGCCACATCAAAGTTATGACGCAGGGCATCCAGATCAATCGTCGCCAGCGGGGCGCGCAAAGCCGACTGACTCATTCCTCGTACCCTCCGCCGCCGTAGATCTCCGGCGTGTAATTGGCGAACTGAGTGTATTTACCGAGGAAAGTGAGATGAACGGTGCCAATCGGGCCGTTACGCTGCTTGCCGATAATAATTTCCGCCTTGCCCTTATCGGGGCTGTCCGGGTTATACACCTCATCGCGATAGATAAAAGTAATCAAGTCAGCATCCTGCTCAATCGCACCGGACTCGCGCAGATCCGACATCACCGGGCGCTTGTTGGGACGCTGCTCCAGCGAACGGTTGAGCTGCGAGAGCGCAATCACCGGCACGCCCAGCTCCTTGGCCAGCGCCTTGAGACCGCGTGAAATTTCGGAAATTTCCGTGGCGCGGTTTTCGCTGTTGCCCGGCACCTGCATGAGCTGCAAATAGTCGATCACAATCAGCCCCAAACCATGCTCACGCTTCAGCCGCCGAGCACGCGCACGCAGCTCGGTCGGACTAAGTGCCGGGGTGTCGTCAATGAAAATCGGCGCTTCGGAGAGCATCACCACCGCTGAAGTCAGACGCGGCCAATCATCATCCTCCAGCTTGCCGGTGCGCACGCGATGCTGGTCAATGCGCCCAAGGGAGGACATCATGCGCAGCGCCAATGATTCCGCCGGCATTTCCATGGAAAACACCGCGACCGGTTTTTTGGTACGGATCGCCGCATTTTCGGCAATATTCATCGCAAACGTGGTTTTACCCATCGACGGGCGACCGGCGACGATAATCAGATCGCCAGGCTGCAAGCCGGAGGTTTTTTCATCAAAGTCGTCAAACCCGGTCGGCAAACCGGTAATCGGCTCATCCTGCTCATAGAGCATCTGGATACGCTCAACCGCCAGGGTCAACAGGTTCTTGATCGGCGCAAAACCCTTGCGCTGACGACTGCCCATCTCGGCAATCTTGAACACTTCCTGCTCAGCCAGCTCCAGCAGCTCAAAGCTGCTGCGCCCCTCGGGCTGGTAGGCGCTTTGGGCGATTTTTGTACCGACTTCAATCAACAGCCGCTTGATGGAATGCTCGCGCACGATATCGGCGTAGGCGGTGATATTCGCCGCCGTCGGCGTATCGGCCACCAGACGACCGAGGTAGCTGAAACCACCGACATCGTCCAGCAGCGCGTGATTGTCCAGCCACTCAGCCAGGGTCACCACATCACGCGGCTGATCGGCATCGGACAAGGCTTGCAGCGCACGGAAAATCAGGCGATGGTCGCGGCGGTAAAAATCATCCTCGCTGACCCGGTCGGCAATGCGCTCCCAGGCCTCGGGGTCGATCATCAGTCCGCCCAACACCGAGGCTTCGCCCTCCATTGAATGCGGCGGCGCCCGCAAGCCGCTCAGTTGCTGATCGTGCTGGCGCGGATCGGCATACACGCCGCGTTCCATAGGCTCATCATTCGGTGGAATTGCATCAAAATCCGCAGGGTTCATGGCACTCTCAATAGGCATCATGGGTCGGCAGTCAAGTTGATCGAGACTTTGAACAGGTTCTAACGTACAGGCCTGACCATGCCACCCAGGTTCAGGCGCGTTTTCAAAAGCTTCAAGGCGGCATCGGCCTCGGCGCGCGTGGCATAGCGATCTGAAACCACCCGCCACACCGGGCTGCCCTTAACTTCAATGCGCTCAACGCTCGCGCCCACTCCTGCGCGTTGCACCTGGGCAAGCAGGGTCTGCGCATTGCTTTCAGTGGTAAAACTTCCAAGCTGAACCACCCAGGCCTCCGCGGCCTTCGGCGCAACCGGCTCCGCAAGCTTGTTCGCGGAAGGAGACACGGCTTTTTCTGCCGGTTTTTCCTCCGCCTTGCTTAGATCGGAAGAGCACACGTCTGAACTCCAATCACGTCAGTCAACCTCGTATGCCG
>CALKWL010000291.1 GCA_938004235.1 uncultured Gammaproteobacteria bacterium | reverse complement strand
ACGAGGTTGACTGACGTGACTGGAGTTCAGACGTGTGCTCTTCCGATCTTCCATGTTCTCTTTAATCTTCTGCATCGGCACATGGCCGGGGCCTTCGATCATGACTTGCACATCGTGCTGCCAGGCGATTTTGGTCAGCTCGCCCAGAGTTTCCAGCTCGCCGAATTGCGCCGCGTCGTTGGCATCGGCCAGACAACCGGGGCGCAGGCCGTCGCCGAGGCTGAAGCTGACGTCATAGGCCTTCATGATTTCGCAGATTTCATTGAAATGGGTGTAGAGGAAGTTTTCCTGATGGTGCGCCAGGCACCATTTGGCCATGATCGAGCCGCCACGGCTGACGATGCCGGTGACGCGATCGGCGGTGAGCGGCACATAGGCCAGACGCACGCCGGCATGGATGGTGAAGTAGTCCACGCCCTGTTCGGCCTGTTCGATCAGGGTGTCGCGGAACAGCTCCCAGGTCAGGTCTTCGGCCTTGCCCTTGACCTTTTCCAGCGCCTGATAAATCGGCACGGTGCCGACCGGAACCGGGCAGTTGCGGATGATCCACTCGCGGGTTTCGTGGATGTGCTTGCCGGTGGAAAGATCCATCAGCGTGTCGCCGCCCCAGCGGGTGGACCAGACCATTTTTTCCACTTCTTCGCTGATCGACGAGGTGGTGGCCGAGTTGCCGATATTGGTGTTGACCTTCACACGGAAGTTGCGGCCGATAATCATCGGCTCCAGCTCGGTGTGGTTGATGTTGGCGGGGATGATGGCGCGGCCACGGGCGATTTCGT
Organism: uncultured Gammaproteobacteria bacterium; assembly: GCA_938004235.1. Lineage (GTDB taxonomy): Bacteria > Pseudomonadota > Gammaproteobacteria > Halothiobacillales > Halothiobacillaceae > Thiofaba. The sequence goes on along the minus strand of CALKWL010000291.1, from coordinate 4,475 downwards.
CACGCACGAATTCGGCGGTGATGATGTCGGGAATCGACGCGCCGAAATCCTGCCCGCGATGCTGGCGCAACAGAGCCTTGTAGCGCGGGTCTTCGCGCATTTCCTGCAATTTGAGATTTTCGCGGATGGCTACGTATTCCATTTCCGGCGTGATGATGCCCTGCTTGGCGTAGTGCATCTGGCTCACATTGCGGCCAGCCTTGGCGCGGCGCGGGGTGCGGATGTGCTCAAAGCGCAGGTGGGCGGTCTTCGGGTCGGCGGCGCGCGCTTGACCAAATTCGGAGCTGGGGCCGCTCAAGGCTTCGGTGTCGCCGCGCGCTTCAATCCACGCCAAACGCACTTCGGGCAAGCCTTTGAGCAGATCGATGCTGGCGCTCGGGTCGGTGTAGGAGCCGGAGGTGTCATAGACATAAATCGGCGGGTTCGGCTCGATGCCGTCGTTGATGCGCCCACTTTCAATACGCGTGGGGGTCTGGCTGACTTCGCGCATCGGTACGCGGATGTCCGGCGTGGAGCCTTCGACAAAAATCTTGCGCGAGCCGGTGAACGGCTTGGTGACTTCAGCGGAAAGCTCGGCGGATTTCTGGAAAATGTCTTCTGTAATGGCGGCCATGCGTGGCTCCTTATTGTGTGTGAATAAGGGCGCAGGAAGGCGGCTTGCGAACTAACGCGGCGGCTTCCCTACGCCGGTGTTAGCCGGATCAGGTTCAAAGGGTGTGTCTCAGCTTCATTTGCAAAATCAACGAAGCACCCCTAGCTCGTGCCCCAAAATAACGGAGAGCATTCGTCCATGCAAGGCTGAACCCGACGTGTTTACTCTCAAGCTGGCTATTTTTCATTGACTAGCGGTGGCTTTTTCGGTCTAATGCGCGGTCTTTATTTCCGCCAGACCCCGCACAGGGAGCCATTACCATGAAAAGAACCTACCAACCCAGCAATCTGCACCGCAAACGTACCCACGGTTTCCGTGCGCGCATGAGCACCCGCGGCGGCCGCGCGGTCATCAATGCGCGTCGCGCCAAAGGTCGCAAGATCCTGTCACGTTAAGCCAGTGTCAGGTCTGGGTGTGCGTTGAGCGCTTTTAGCTTCCCCAAAAGCGCGCGCTTGCTGCGCCCCGCCGAATTCAAGAATGTCTTTGATGACCCCGTGCGATTCTCTCGCCACGGGGTCATTGTTTTGGCGCGCAAAACAGAATCCGGCACGGCGCGTGTCGGGCTTGCGGTGGCCAAAAAGCATGTCAAGCGCGCCCACGAACGCAATCGCATCAAGCGTCTGGCGCGGGAAACGTTTCGCCTGCATCCCGTGCGGCATTGCGGTATGGATTGTGTGGTTTTAGTGCGGCACGGAGTCGCCGAGGCCAGCAATGAAACGCTGCGCGCTGCCTTGAATGCGGCCTGGAAACGGTTGTTCGAGCAATGCGCCGCGTCCTGATCGGCCTGATCCGCGCTTACCAACTGGTATTAAGCCCGCTTATGGGGCGACAATGCCGTTTCGAACCGACCTGTTCCTGTTATGCTATCGAAGCCATCAAGCGGCATGGGGGCGTGCGCGGCGGATGGCTGGGGATAAAGCGCATCTGCCGCTGCCATCCTTTCAGCCCCGGCGGATATGATCCGGTTCCCGGATCACTCGACACGCCTCAAACAGCGTCACCCAAGAACGAAAAAATCACGCCATCTTCATAAAGTACCGAGACACGCCTGCATCATGGATAGTCAACGCCTCATTCTGGTCGTCGCCTTTAGTTTTGTTTTGCTGCTGATGTGGCAGGCATGGAACGAAGATCAGGCCGCGCTTCTCAAGACCCAGCAGACCACCGCACAAGCCAACGTCGATGCCAATGGACAGCCTGCGCGCACCGATCTACCGCCGCAAAACCTGCAAGCACCCGACAAGACCGACGTTCCCGCCTCTCAGGCCAGCAACCTGCCCGCTGCGGCACAGGGCGCGGGCGGGCAGATCCGGGTGATTAGCGATGTGCTCGACCTGACCATCAACACCCAGGGCGGCGTGGTGCAGCGCGCGGATTTGAGCAAGTACCCGATCAATCTCGAACACCCCGACCAGCCGGTGCGTCTGCTCAATGATGCGCCCGGTCTGTTTAACGTGGCGCAATCCGGCCTGCGCGCAACCGCTGGCGCGGCGCCTGACCACTACGCACCGTTCAAGACCGAGAGCGACACCTTCCGCCTGGCCGATGGGCAGAATCGCCTGGAGGTGCCACTGACCTGGGAGCAGGACGGCATCAAGGTCACCAAAACCTTCATCCTGACGCGCGGCAGTTATGCCGTTGAAGTCAGCCAAAACATCGTCAACAACAGCGCAGCACCCTGGGTCGGCAGCCAGTACCGCCAGTTGCAGCGCGGCCCCATCGACAGCAGCATGGCGCTGGTTTACACCTACACCGGCGGCGTGTACGCGGGCACCCAGTCCGACGGCGAGCGCCTGCCCTACCAGAAGACCCCGCTGGAAGAGCTGCCCAAAAAGCCGGTGGATGCCTCGCTCAAGGATGGCTGGGTGGCCATGATTCAGCACTACTTCCTCAGCGCCTGGGCTCCCGCCAACAAGGACGACTTCAACCGTTTCTACAGCCTGACCAGCACCCAGGGGAATGGCCAGCCGCTCTACACCCTGGGCATGATTTCGCCTGCACAGACCGTCGCGCCCGGCGCAAGCAACGAATTCCGCTCCACGCTCTATCTTGGGCCGAAAATTCAGGATGATCTGGAAAAAGTCGCCACGGGTCTTGATCTGACCGTCGATTACGGCATGTTGCACTTTATCGCCAAGCCGATTTTCTGGCTGCTCAGCCTGTTCTATTCGTGGGTCGGCAACTGGGGCTGGGCGATCATCATGGTCACTGTACTCATCAAGCTGGCCTTCTACAGCCTGTCCGAATCCAGCTATCGCTCCATGGCGAGCATGCGCAAGCTGCAACCCAAGCTGCAATCCCTCAAGGAGCGCTACGGCGAGGACAAGCAGAAATTCTCCGAAGAGATGATGAAGCTCTACCGCACGGAGAAGATCAACCCGCTCGGCGGCTGTTTGCCGATGCTGGTGCAGATTCCGGTGTTCATCGCGCTGTACTGGGTGCTGGTCGAGTCGGTCGAGCTGCGTCAGGCACCGTGGATTCTGTGGATCAACGATTTGACCGCCAAGGATCCGTACTTCGTGCTGCCGATCATCATGGGTATCAGCATGTGGCTGCAACACAAGCTCAACCCGCAGCCGATGGACGAAATGCAGCGCAAGGTGTTCCAGATTCTGCCGCCGGTGTTCACGGTGTTCTTCGCCTTCTTCCCTTCCGGTCTGGTGCTGTACTGGGTGGTCAACAACATCCTGTCGATCGCGCAGCAATGGGTCATCAACAAGCGCATGGGCGCACTGGATGCTGACCTGGAGCCTGCCAAAGCCAGCGCGCCTGTGAAACTTACGAAAAAGTAAGCCATGCGTCCCGCGTCCACCGACACCATCGTCGCCGTCGCCACCGCCAACGGGCGCGGCGGCATTGGTGTGGTGCGGGTTTCGGGTGCACTCGTTCCGGCTATTGCATCCAGTCTGCTTGGTGCGCTTCCCTCACCACGCCTCGCCGCACATCGTATCTTCCGCGACGCGAACGGCGAGGCACTGGATGACGGCATTGCGCTGTATTTTCCCGCGCCGCACTCCTTCACCGGCGAAGACGTGCTCGAACTGCAAGGCCACGGCGGCGTGGTGGTGCTGGATCGCGTGGTGCGCGCATGTCTGGCGCAAGGTGCACGCCTCGCCCGACCCGGCGAATTTTCCGAACGCGCCTTTCTGAATGACAAGCTCGACCTGGCGCAAGCCGAAGCCATTGCCGACCTGATCGACGCCGGTTCCGAAGCCGCCGCCAAGGCCGCGCTGGCCTCGCTGCAAGGCGCGTTCTCGCATGAGGTGCATCAACTCACCGAACGCCTGATTGCCCTGCGCATCTACATCGAAGCCGCGCTGGATTTTCCGGAAGAGGAGATCGACTTCCTCGCCGATACGCGCCTGCTCACGCAAATTGACGCGCTGCTCGCCCAAGCCGCCGCCGTCCGCCGCGCCGCGCACCAGGGCGCATTGTTGCGCGAGGGCTTGCACGCGGTCATCCTCGGTCGCCCGAATGCCGGAAAGTCCAGCCTGCTCAATGCGTTGTGCGGCTTTGAGGCGGCGATAGTCACCGACATTCCCGGCACCACCCGCGACGTGCTGCGCCAGCATCTCTCCATCGATGGCCTGCCGATGCACCTGGTCGATACCGCCGGACTGCGCGAAAGCACGGACGTGGTCGAACAGGAAGGCATCCGCCGCGCCTGGCTGGAGGTCGAACGCGCCGACCGCATTCTTCTGGTGGTGGATGACCAAAGCGGCATTGCGCCGGAAGACGCGGCAATCCTGGCGCGCCTGCACGCCAAACTTGGCTTGAAGATCGGAAGAGCACACGTCTGAACTCCAGTCACGTCAGTCAATCT
>CALKWL010000290.1 GCA_938004235.1 uncultured Gammaproteobacteria bacterium | reverse complement strand
ACTGACAAAGAGTGCATGACGTTTTAGGTCAATGCAATCGTCTGGGATGCGACAGTTAATAGCAAAACAGGCGAATCCTTCGCAGATGTAGAAGAGGAGCAATATAAATATTTCAGCAAAAAACCATCACAAAATTATCTTTTTATATGCACATTTGGCCAGTCATTATTTCTCAAAGATAACAATGAAAATAACAAAAAAATTGGTATTAAGATACTTGAGAAGTATGCCGCAAAAGATGCCGCGCCATGCATGAAATATTTAATAGAAATTTATACCGGGGCTTATAAAGAGCACAATATACCAAATTATGAAAATTACATAAGCCTTATAGATAATAGCAAATTACTTGATTATTTAAACAGATTAAAAATAATAAATGACTCCCCTGATAGCATGTATTATAGCACTAGAGATTACCACCATTACAACAATCTCATGAAATTACATCTTTCAAAAACAGCGCCATATTACGACCCACATAAAGCCGTAGAAGCAGGACGATCTGCATTGAATTCATCAACAGAATACAAGTGTCTTTTTGCCATTGACCTATGCAAAATATATAACAACAAAGAACTACCCGTTTACAATCCAACACAGTGCATTAAAACCCTAGAACAATACAACCAGGCTTCAAAAGCCTCACCAAATGATTATTCTTATAATTTCTGTGCAAGTGAGCAGATGTCAATCTTGAGCGAGATGTTCAAAACTGGCAACGGGGTTCCCGTAAACCCGGAAAAAGCCGCATTATTGGAGAAAAACTCCAAGGAGTTTAAGGCAACATCTGAAAACTTATTGAACAATAAACTTGCCGCTATTGATGCAGAACATCAAGCAAGCGAAAAGAGGCGTCGCCAGCAAGAAGCCGATGAATTCTTAAGCATTCTTGGTACCGTGGTTGGTGCCGTGGCACCCGTTATTGCATCCGGTGGAAACTATATCCCGCCACCATCCACCTATTCAAGCGGCTCATCAGGCAATGCCAGCGATAACGTCAACGCCGCACTCAACGCCGTCATCACAGGCATGGGCGGAACAAGCAGCTCTAGCGGATACCCCGGCGGCGGTATCGACACAGGCACCGGCGCCTACAACAACTACCCCCCCAGCGGAAATAACACCAGCGCCAATAACTCCAGCCAACAAAGCGGACAAGGCACACCAAGCCGAAGAGTTCCAAACGGACAAAAAGCCGATCCACGTTGCTTCAAGCACACGCAAGATGGTCATACCATAAATACCTGTAACTACGCGATTGAGAGAACGTGGGTTTGCTTACCCTGCGAACACCCGACCCGAAATGACTATCCACATCCAGGCACATATTCAAATGCTTGCCAGGGTTCTTGGACATGGGGGCCAGGACACCGGGAGGGTGATGTTAATAGAGATATGTGCCTTAAAAGGGGTGGTCATTTCATAATCATGCCATGCAAAAAGGCGAAAGACGGTGTACTTGGTAGTGCTTATGCCCTAGACCCTGAGTTTAAAACCTATGGATGCTTCGAGTAATTTAACTTAATTTAAACCCAGCAAGGAGTACTTAAATGAGAAAAATTTTAATTCTAGCGATTGCTGCTTATTCTTCGTTAACACCGACGCTCGCTCACGCCGAAAGAATTTGGGAGCATACTGTTCATCAAGGCAGAGATTTACTTACTCCGCCTCAAACAAGTTTAGAGTGTGCAAACTGGATTAATGTCTTGGGAACAGATCAATGCATTGGCCATGCTTTGAAGTGTAAATACATGAACTCAAGAATAACGATCGTCGTGAACGGGCCATCTAATGAAGAAATAAAAAACAAGGTAAACCATTGCGGACAAAGCGCAATAAGAGATGGCATTTTTGCAGGCCTAGCCGCCCTAATCGTAACAAGTGGAGCAGACGGATTTTCTACATTCTTGAGTACTTCTGGAGCATCATTTAACGCATGTATCAGATCTATTGCAGGCAATGCCATCAGTTTAGATTACGAAAATCCAACACACTGGGACAGAGACTGGGGCGGTTGTTAAAAACAGTTCACGCAAGGGTGCATTCGTAAAGCGTCATGCGCCGAATGGAGCCATTAAGGTCATCCGAAACGGCCTCAAACCAAGCGTATCTCCACCGTCTTGCCCAAGGCTCGTGCAGCGGCTTCGATCTGCTCCATGCGGCTTTGGTGGCGCAAATCCAGCAGGCGCTCGATTTGTGGCATGTGCCAGCCCGTGCGCCGGGCAAGTGTTGATTTTAGGCGGGTTGAATTTCAATCCGCCTTTTTTTACGCGCTCATTGACCAAGAAGCGCAAATATCTTCGCCCGCACCTCAGCAAGCTCGGCATGGGTTGCCTGACCCTTGCGCGTGGCTTGACGCGCTCGCCAGTCCAGGCTTTTTACCTGATCTGCCAGAGCCACATTGACCCGCTCGCCGCCAATCGCCACTTCAAACGGATAACCCTTGATCTGCGTGGTCAGCGGGCAACACAGCATCAAGCCGGTCTTGCCGTTGTAGGCCGCAGGGCTAAGCACCAGTGCAGGACGATGCCCGGCCTGCTCATGCCCCGCCTGCGGGTCAAACTGCAACCAGACCACATCGCCAGCCTCGGGAATATAGGCTGCCATCACAGCAATTCCTTGCCCACAGCCGCGCCGAAGCTCGCCTCAAGATGCAGGTTCGCAGGTGTAATACCGTCCAAAAGCTGAGCCAGATCGTAGGCGGGCGCACGTAGCGGTTCGATCACAATCCGCCCGCCCTCCTCGCGCACCTCCACGGCATCATCCAGTTGCAAGCGCACCGCCTGCATCACCGAAGCCGGAATACGCACCGAGGCGCTATTGCCCCATTTTTTTACCAACACACGCATCACAACACCCTCGCATACGTTACATTGCACCCCACTCTACTTCATTCGACTTGACGTTTCTACATTGTAGATACCCTTGACCATCGATAGTGTTCGCAAGCCTTTTTATCCGGGGTAAACAATCCAAGGCAAAGGTACAGACGAGGTATATACTTCGTCCATAGCGAACGAAGGAGCAGCCCATGCCTAAAGAAGCGGTTTTTACCATGAAGCTTGAACCGGAATTGCGTGAGGCGTTCATGGCCGAGGCCAATGCCACGCATCGTCCAGCCTCGCAAATCCTGCGTGAATTGATGCGTGATTTTGTGCAGCGGCAGCGTGAGGCGCGCGAGTACGAGGCGTTTTTGCAGCACAAGGTCGCGGGTGCGCGTGAGCAGATTCGCCTGGGGCTTTACGCGAGTGCGGAGGATGTGGAAACACGATGTACTGCCCGTCGCCAGCAGCTTTTGGTCGAGGCTGATGGTTCTGACGCATGAGGGTCTTTTGGGCATTGGATGCCGAACAGGATCGTAACGACATTGTTGATTTCATCGCCCAGGACAATCCGCGCGCGGCGATTCGAATGGATGAGCTTTTTGTCGAGGCGGCGAACCGCCTGTCGGCTCAACCACTCATCGGAAAGCCGGGGCATGTTGCGGGTACGCGTGAGTTCATTGTGCATGAGAGCTATCGTCTGGTTTACGAAGTCGAAGCGGATACGCTGTGGATTCTGGCACTGGTGCATACGGCACGGCTTTGGCCGGGGCGAAATCTTTAACCGCCCACCCTGACATGCTCTCCACCCTCAATCCCGCGCAACGCGCTGCCGTTACCCATGTTCACGGCCCCCTGCTGGTACTGGCTGGCGCGGGCTCGGGCAAAACGCGGGTGATTACCAGCAAAATCGCCCATCTGGTGCGCGAATTGCAGGTTCCTGCGCGTCACATTTACGCGGTCACCTTTACCAACAAGGCCGCGCGCGAGATGCAGGCGCGCGTGGGCAAGATGCTGGCGGCTGATGAGCGACGCGGGCTGCATGTGTCCACTTTTCACACTCTGGGTCTGACCATCCTTAAACATGAGTTCGCAGCGGCAGGTTTGCGACGTGGCTTTTCGATTCTGGATGCCGAAGATGCCATGTCCATGCTGCGCGAGCTGTCCAAACTTCCCGACAAGGCTCAGATTGAAGAGCTGCGCCAGCGCATCGGGCGTTGGAAGAATGATGGCATCTCACCTGAACAGGCCGCCTCCAATGCCGTGGATGACGACGAACAACATGCCGCCCGCCTGTTCGCCGCCTACGAGCGCCAACTGCGCGCCAGCAATGCGCTGGATTTTGACGACCTGATCGCCCTGCCGGTGCGCCTGTTCAACCAGTACCCTGATTTGCGCGACAAATGGCGGCTGCGCGTGCGCTATCTGCTGGTGGACGAGGTGCAGGACACCAACGCCGCGCAATACGCCCTGCTGCGCCATCTGCTGGATGTTTCCGCCAACCTGACTGCCGTGGGCGACGATCACCAGTCCGTGTACGCCTGGCGCGGCGCACGCCCGGAAAACCTCAAGCTGCTGGGGCAGGATTACCCCATGCTCAAGCTCATCAAGCTGGAGCAAAACTACCGCTCGGTGAATACCATCCTCAAGGCTGCCAATGCACTGATCGGGCACAACAGCCAGCAGTTCGAGAAAAACCTGTGGAGCGCCTTGGGCGAGGGCGAGCCGCTGCGCGCCCTGCTCTGTGCCGACGGCGACGATGAAGCCCTGCGTGTGGCGGTCGAAATCCTGCAACACAAATTCAGGCAACGCACAAAATTTGCCGACTACGCCGTGCTCTATCGTGGCAATCACCAGGCGCGCGTGCTGGAAGGCGCACTGCGCCAACATGCCATCCCTTATCACATCACCGGCGGACAATCGTTTTTTGACCGCGCAGAAATCCGCGACTTGTCCGCCTATGTACGCCTGCTTGCCAACCCGGACGATGACACTGCGTTTTTGCGCGTGGTCAACACCCCGCGCCGCGAAATCGGCGCCAGCACCCTTGAGAAACTCGGGCTGTATGCCGAATCCCGCAAGCTGCCGCTGATTGCCGCGAGCCGCGAACTTGGTCTTGCACAGCAACTGGGCGAGCGTGCTTATGAACGTTTACAGCACTTCAATACCTGGCTTGACCGTCTGCGCGAAGCCAGCGACCACGCCCCGCTGGCGGGCATTCGCCAACTGATTAGCGACATTGGCTATGAAGACTGGCTGAAAGACACCTCCGACACGCCGAAACAGGCCGAGCGCCGCTGGCAAAATGTGAATGACTGGCTCGAATGGCTGGACAAAGTCGCCAGCGGCGAAGAAAGCATGGACATTCAGGCGCTGGCCGCAGATCGGAAGAGCGTCGTGTAGGGAAAGAGTGTAGATCTCGGAGGTCGCC
>CALKWL010000289.1 GCA_938004235.1 uncultured Gammaproteobacteria bacterium | reverse complement strand
GCACCCTGAGTGCTTTGTCAAAAAACCGCGCAATCTTCCGGTACGCGACAACTACTCAGTCAACACCATCGATAAGGAAAGAACATGTTCGGTATTCGTTTTATTAAAGTTGAACCAACGGATTTTGTTCTGCAATTCAAGCGGGGCAAAGTGATACGCGAAGGGGCTGGGCTGTCCTTTTTCTATTTTGCGCCGACCACATCGCTCGTTCGTATTCCTGTTGGCAGCGTGGATGTGCCATTCATCTTCGAAGAGGTTACAGCGGATTTCCAGCAGGTTACGGTTCAGGGGCAGCTGACCTACCGTGTCGCGGAGGCGAAAAAACTGTCTCAGCTCATGAATTTCACGCTTGCTGCAAATGGGCGAGAGTATGCGTCCGATGATCCAAAGAAACTTCCTCAGCGGCTTATCAACCACGTACAGGTTCTCACCCGAGCATCCCTGAAATCGCTTCGACTCAAGAGCGCCTTAGGCCAGTCGGATACCCTGGTTGCATCGCTGCGCGAGGGGCTCCAGTCTGCGGATGTCATTGCGTCGCTTGGCATTGAGGTTCTTGGGCTATCGATCCTTGCCATCAAGCCGACGCTGGAAACCTCGCGGGCGTTAGAGGCTGAGGCGCGTGAACAGGTTCTCCGTGAGGCCGATGAAGCCATCTACGCTCGGCGAAATGCCGCCGTGGAGCAAGAACGCAACATTAAGGAGAACGAGCTCAATACTGAGATTGCCGTGGAGAACAAGAAACGGCAGATCAAAGAAGCCCAAATGGAGGCTGAAAAATCCGTCCAGCAAAAGAAGCGGGAAATCCGGGAGGCGGAAATGGCGGCCAGGATTGCAATTGAGGAAAAGAACAAAGAGCTGGTCGCGCTATCCACAGCCAACGCGCGCGAGGAGGCCGATTCAAAGGCATATGCCATTGCCGTCATGATGAAGGCTCTGGCTGGAACTGACCCGAAAACGCTTCAGGCGCTGACCAGTGTTGGCATGCAGCCCGGACAACTTGTTGCATTGGCCTTCAGAGAGCTTGCCGAAAACTCAGACAAAATCGGTCAGCTCAATATGTCGCCGGATTTACTACGCGAGCTGCTGCATCGAGACGGCGCCAAGTGACGAGCCGTCGCACAGAGAACAAGATCGTGCTCGTCGTCAGGCGCACCCGCATGGACGAGATGATCGCCCGATTCAATACAGAGGATCAGGCTCGCTTCTATATCGAACATTTGGGCGCCGACTTCTCCGACTACCAAACCGAGGATCGTGTCTATAAGCAGGCGGCGAGGGAGGCTGAAGACGTGCTTTCCCGCCATGGGCGGGTTCAAGTGATAGAGCGCACGTTTGTGCCGAATTTTATTTTCGGCCCCAGGGACACCGTCGTCGCCATTGGGCAAGACGGTTTGGTAGCCAATGTTCTCAAGTACCTGGACGGTCAGCCGCTCATTGGCGTTAACCCGGATACGCAGCGCTGGGAAGGTGTCTTGCTGCCGTTCACCGTGAAAGACCTGGATCGCCTCATGCCGGAGATCTTCGCGCAAAAACGCCCGTTGGCCGATGTAACGATCGCAGAGGCGAAACTTAACAATGGCGAGAGTCTTGCTGCGGTGAACGACCTGTTCATCGGACCAAGATCGCATACTTCAGCCCGCTATACGCTCCGCATTGGCGAGAGGACGGAATATCACTCATCAAGCGGAATCATCGTTTCAACAGGTCTTGGATCGACAGGCTGGTTGCGTAGCATCATGGCCGGAGCGACGGGAGTGGCTTCAGCCCTGTCGGGGCGCGCACTGCCGTTCGATGAGAGAGGAACCGTTGCGTGGGATGCAGACTATCTCCATTTCTCGGTGCGTGAGCCGTGGCCGAGCAAGACGTCTGGAGCGCAGATCATCTTTGGCAAAGTCACCCGAGAGCAACCGCTCGTTATCGCCTCGCAGATGCCTGAAAACGGCGTTATTTTTAGCGACGGAATAGAGTCGGACTTCCTGCGCTTCAACTCAGGCGCGGTGGCGACCATCTCAGTGGCTCAAAGAAAAGGACGCCTTGTCACCTGAAGGTAACGCTGAGCATGACTGCACGCGAGCCTGACAGGCGGCAAAGCTCCGTCAACAAACCGCGCGCAAGCCAGCGCGACATTTGCCCTGTAAACTCGCGTGTATGCCTCGCCCCCTTTCTCCATGGATCACGCTCGGCCTGCTGCTCGCAGCAGGCATCGGCCTTTTCTGCAGCAGCCTGTTTCTGGGCAGTACGGGTTGGCTATGGCCATCACCGAACCACCCGGACACACATGCGATCCTGTTTGAATTGCGCCTGCCCCGTGTCCTTGCGGCATTCACTGCGGGCGCGTTGCTGGCGCTGGCCGGCAGCCTCATTCAAGTACTCACCCGCAACCCGCTGGCCGACCCGTACATTTTGGGCATTTCCGGCGGTGCGGCTGTGGGCGCCTTGCTGGCGATCCTGTTCGGTCTGGCGCTGTGGTTACAGCATGTTTTTGCTACCGTGGGCGCGCTGGCGGCACTGCTGCTGGTCATCGCACTGGCGCATGGCGAGGGCGCATGGACGCGGCAGCGCCTGCTGCTGACCGGCGTGGTGCTGGCCTCCGCCCTGGGCGCAATCATCACCCTGCTGCTGGCCCTTGCGCCAGATACCGCCCTACGCAGCATGCTGTTCTGGCTGATGGGCGATTTATCCAGTGCGCCCGCGCCGTGGCTGGCGCTGGGCGGGCTGGCGCTGCTGTTTTTGCTGCTCATGCCCTGGACGCGTGATCTGAATGTACTCACCCGCGGCGAAGCCAGCGCCGCTTCGCTGGGCGTCGCGGTACGCGAGCTGCGCTGGGGCGCGTATCTGCTGGCCGCCATAGCCACGGCGCTGGCGGTGATTACGGCGGGCAGCATCGGCTTCGTCGGCCTGCTGGCGCCGCATCTCGCCCGCCTGCTGGTCGGCGCAGATCACCGTGTCGCCCTGCCTGCCGCCATGCTGCTGGGCGCAAACCTGGTCATGCTGGCCGACCTGTGCGCCCGCACCCTGATCGCCCCGCAACAATTGCCCGCTGGAGCGCTTCTGGCGCTGATCGGCGCACCGCTGTTTCTCGCCCTGCTTTATCGCGAGGGCAGGCGGTGACTTGCTTGCTGCGCATCGAAAACCTTCATCTTGAGCAGGGTGGAAAAACCTTGCTCGAAGCACTGAATCTTTGCATCCGCCCCGGCGAATGCTGGGGGCTTTTGGGGCGCAATGGCGCGGGCAAAACCACCTTGCTGCACACGCTGGCCGGTGTGCGCCAGCCCTCGCAGGGCGCGCTGTATTGGCATGACCAGGCGCTGCCCCAACTGCCCGCACGCACACGCGCCCAGCACATCGGTCTGTTGACCCAAGACGCCAGCGAAGGCTTTGAAGAAAGCGTGCTGGAAGCCGCGCTAGTCGGGCGGCATCCGCATATTGCGCGTTTTTCCCAAGCCAGCACCGAGGATGAGCACGTGGTGCGACAAGCCCTGGCGGATTGCGGGCTTGAGGGCTTCGAGACGCGCCGCCTGTACAGCCTGTCTGGCGGTGAACGTCGCCGTCTCGCCCTGGCCACCCTGCTGGCGCAAAATCCGCGCCTGCTGCTGCTGGATGAGCCGCTCAATCACCTTGATCTGGCGTGGCAATGGCGCATCTTGCAACAATTACGCGCCCTGACCGATGCAGGGCGCGGTCTGATGCTCAGCCTGCACGATCCCAATATGGCGCTGCATTTCTGCACCCATGTGTTGCTGCTGGACGGCTCGGCAACCTGGGTTGCAGGCAAAACCAAGGCTGTGCTTACCAGCAACAACCTGTACGCCGCCTACGGTTTCCGCCTGCGTCTAGTGCACGATAACGGCTCGGCATGGTTCGTCCCGCAACCCTCTCCTCTGTAACGAGACGTCCATATCTGGGCGGTAGGCCTTGAAATTTTCAGCGTCTCGCTGTGAACAGCTCGCGGATTGTGGCTAAATAAGCCCACGTTAATTTTGCGAGTTAATACCATGAGCCACAGCAACCACGCCCGCCTTATCATCCTCGGCTCCGGCCCCGCCGGTTATACCGCTGCCGTGTACGCCGCCCGCGCCAATCTTGCGCCGCTTTTGATTACCGGAATGCAGATGGGCGGTCAGCTCACCACCACCACCGAAGTCGATAACTGGCCGGGCGACGTGCACGGCCTGACCGGTCCGGCCTTGATGGAGCGGATGCGCGAACATGCCGAACGCTTTGGCACCACCATCCAGTTTGACCATGTCACCAGCGTTGACCTGTCCAAGCGCCCCTTCATGCTCAAGGGCGATTCGGCGACCTACTCCTGTGACGCGCTGATTATCGCCACCGGCGCGAGTGCCAAATACCTCGGCCTGCCCTCCGAAGAGGCCTTCAAGGGGCGCGGCGTATCCGCCTGCGCCACCTGCGACGGCTTTTTCTATCGCGGCCAGGATGTGTGCGTAATCGGCGGCGGCAACACGGCGGTCGAAGAAGCGCTGTACCTGGCCAATATTGCCCGTCGTGTTCACGTCATCCATCGCCGCGACAGCTTCCGCTCGGAAAAAATTCTCTCCGACCGCCTGCTGGCGCGCGCCAAGGATGGCAATGTGACCATCCACTTCCACTCTGAGACCGACGAAATCCTCG
>CALKWL010000288.1 GCA_938004235.1 uncultured Gammaproteobacteria bacterium | reverse complement strand
GATTGACTGACGTGACTGGAGTTCAGACGTGTGCTCTTCCGATCTCCCAAAGCCACCAGGGTGGGCAAACCCTGCAAGGTATCCTGGAAAAAAGAGCTTAACCTGCTTAACGCTTTCCACTGTTTCTGCGTCAGGTTTTCCGCAGCCTTTCCAATCAGGAACATAAACAATGGAATGAGCGGTGCAGTTACAAGAAAAACAGTCCCGGAAATCCAATCCAGGGGATAGACAACCGCCAGGATGGTCAATGGCAAAGCTGCTGCCAGGACAACTTGGGGGAGAAACTGGCTGTAATAGGCATCCAGTGATTCAACCCCCTGGATGAGTGCTGCCACTCTTGCACCATGGGATTGTTCTCCGTTGGAAATTTCCGAATCTCCAGAAATCGGGCTGATACGAGTGAAGTGATCGGCTAATCGCACACGCAGGGAATGTTTAATGCGAGTCGATGTCAGTTGGGCTGTTACTTCAACGCCATACAAAAACAACCCGCGGATCAATAAAACAATTAAAAAAATCCCCAACAGGAAACTGGATGATTCCAAACCCCAGCCTTCCAGCATCACCCCATTGATGATTCTGCTGAGCACCCTTGCCTGAATAATTGCCACCACGCCCGCCAGCGAACCGGCGCGTAAGCGGGGTGATACGGCCGGGGCGGGACCGGGTCCAGCCACCGCTGCCAGTCGAAGCCGGCGGGCACCAGAGGCATGTCCTTCGGCCGACCGGTCAGGTCGGTCCAGCGGCGGGCGCCCGTGTGGGTCCAGGCGTGGACCTCCTGGACGTCGCCGATCGCGCCGTCCCAGATCCACTCGCAATACAGGCGGATGTCCTCGCTGGAGTGGCCGAAGTTGCCGAGCTGCGTGGCGACGCCGGCCTTGCGGGCGGCCTCGGTGACGACGCGCGTCTCGTACACCGTTCGGCACAGCGGCTTCTCACAGTAGAGCCCTTTGCCCTTGGCCATCACGGCCAGGCAGGCGACCGCATGCGAATGGTCCGGCGTGGCCACCAGCACCGCGTCGATATTCTCCTTGGCGAGCATCTCGTCGTAGTCGCGGTAGGTGGGGCAGGGTCCGCCGTACTGCTGGCGGACCAGATCGAGCGCGGGCTTGAGACCCGCGGTGCCGCCGTAATAAAACATGCTATAGTCGCTCTCGTCGTTGATGTCGCACAGGCCCGCGATGCGGACGTCCGGCTCCTGAAAGAGCTGTTTCATATTGACGATGCCCTGGCCGCCCGTGCCGATGATGGCGACGTTGATCTTCGCGCTCGGCGGCGTCTGGCCGGCGCCTCCCAGCACGCTACGAGGAACGACTGTGAATGCCGCAGCCGCCGCGGCGCCGCCAAGGAATCCCCGCCGACTCATTGCCTGATGTCTCTGACCGGTCATCAGATCGGAAGAGCGTCGTGTAGGGAAAGAGTGTAGATCTCGGTGG
>CALKWL010000287.1 GCA_938004235.1 uncultured Gammaproteobacteria bacterium | reverse complement strand
ACCACCGAGATCTACACTCTTTCCCTACACGACGCTCTTCCGATCTCTATGTGAGCATTTTGAGGCGGTTTTTCGTGCCGCAATGCGCCGTTCAGTGAGACTTTGAACGGGCTCTGAGGGGTGTGCACCATGAATGCTTTCAGTTTACGTTTTTTATTGCCTCTCGCCGCGCTGTTGGGCGGCATGGCATTCAGCGTCTCTGCGGCTGACGCACCTGCCAAGGAGGCCGCCAAACCGGTTGCAAGCGAGAGTGTCAGCGCCGCTCCGCGCGTCGCTCTGGAAACCTCATTGGGAACGATTGTGCTTGAGCTTGACCCCAAGGCGGCGCCCAAGTCGGTGGAGAATTTCCTGCAATACGTGCGCGACAAGCATTACGACGGCACGATTTTTCACCGTGTGATTCCAGGCTTCATGGTGCAAGGCGGCGGGTTTGATGCGAACTTCACGCAAAAGTCCTCCCGTGCTGCGGTGGAAAACGAGGCGGCCAACGGCCTGAAAAACACGCGCGGCACGATTGCCATGGCGCGCACCAATGCGCCGCATAGCGCGACCGCGCAGTTTTTCATCAACACCGTGGATAACGCCTTCCTCGATTACAAGGCGCCCACCCCGCAGGGTTACGGCTACGCCGTGTTCGGCAAGGTGGTCGAAGGCATGGACGTGGTGGACAAGATCGAAAAAACCCCCACCGGCAGCGGCGGTCCGTTCCGCAGCGATGTTCCGCGTGAGACGGTATTGATTAAACAGGCGCGCGTGCTGAACTGATTGCGCCCATGTCTGAAGTCTCCATGAGCGGCCTGCTGCAAAGTCAGGCCGATTTTGTTTCTGCGCTGGACGGGTTTGCACCGGGCAGGCTGCTGGCGCTGGATACCGAGTTCATGCGCGAACGCAGCTATCGCCCGCAGTTGTGCCTGGTGCAGCTCGGCGACGCCGCGCAACAGGCCTGTATCGATCCGCTTGAGATTGATGATCTCGCGCCCTTGGGTGCACGCCTTGGCGACCCGCACCAGATCAAACTGCTCCATGCCGCCGCGCAAGATCTGGAAGTGCTGCATCAACGACTGGGCGTGCTGCCCGCGCCCTTGTTCGATACCCAGCTTGCCGCCGCACTCTGCGGACTGGGTGAGCAAATCGGCTATGCCGCGCTGATCGAGCGCTTGCTTGGCGTCGTGCTGGACAAGTCCTCCAGCCGCACCGACTGGTCGCAGCGCCCGCTGACGCCGGAGCAATACCGCTATGCGCTGGATGATGTGCGCTACCTGCCTGAGGCGTATGCCTTGCTGGACGAGAAACTGCATGCGCTGGGACGCGCCGAGTGGATGCGTGAAGATTGCGCCGCCCAGCTTGATCCGGCGCGCTGGACGATGGAGCCACTGGACGCCTGGCGCAAGGTCAAGGGCTGGCAACGCGTCCCAAGGGCAGGCTTTGCGCGCCTGCGCCAGCTTGCCGCGTGGCGTGAGCGGCGCGCCCAGGCGCTGGATCGCCCGCGTCGCTGGGTGCTGGATGACGAAGCGCTGCTGCGCCTAGCGAATCGCCCTCCGCGCAACCTTGGCGCCTTGCAGCATGGCGAGGTCTTGCCTTCCGCACTTTTTGCCGAGACCGAAGCAATCATGCAGGCGATGGAGCTGGCCGCCGCCGACCCCAGCACGCCTCCGCAATGGAAACCCTTGCAGGGCGAGGCGCGCGAACGTTATGCGCGTTTGCAGGATGCGCTGGAGCGCAACGCGCGTTTACTCGATCTTCCGCCGAGCGTCCTGCTCAACCGCGCCGAGCTGGAGCAGCTGGCGCGCCACCCCGAGGATAGTCGCGCCGTCATCTGCGGATGGCGCGCCGAAGTGCTGGGCGAGGCGCTTGCGGCAGTTTTTTAATGCCGCCCATCAGGGGAGGTCTTAGAACCTGTTCAAAGTCTCACTGAACAGGTTCTTATGAATCCATGAATGGATTCATTCAGGCTTGATCTGCGTCTCGGCGCGCTGCAATGCACCTTCAAGCTGCGTACCGTACAGGTCGATATTGGCCACGCCGATCAAACGCTCCTTCAGCGGCTGCCCATCCATCCCCAGAAACACAATGGTCGGGTAAAAGCGGACCTTCAACGCACGGGCAAAATCTTTGGCGCTGACACGCTCACCCTGAGCATCCAGCAGGTCTTGCGCATCATCCGCCGCCAGCTGACGGATCAGCGCCCGGTTCACGTACTTTCCGCTCAGCACCATCGGCCTGAGGTGATCCTCCATGACGTAATGGCAATAGGTGCAACCTTGGCTGTGAATCAGCAGCAAAATTGGCACATGCAGCGCCTTGGCTTCAATCAGGTCGGCGCGCAGGTCGGTAAGCGCAGGAACGTCAACTGCGTAACTTGCCGGAAACGTGAGCAGGCCGACAAGCAACACCCCCAATGCGCGCAGCATGTGCATGACAAGCCCCACTTAGTTGCTCGCCTCGTGGAACACATACGGCGTCGAGTAATCGCTGACCTCGAAATACACCTTCTTCTCGCCTTCATCGGCCACGCCGTTCAGGTTAGCGTCCAGCACGCCATAGCCAAAACGATAGGGGCGCTCCATCCGATCGTTGGTGCCCATTGCCGTGCTGAGCTTGTCCACCTTGATAAAGCGCTTGACCAGTTTGTCGCCCGCGTAAACCTCCAGCACACCGTTAACGCCCGTCCAGTTGTTGATCGAGCGGCCAATATTGTTTTGCGTTTCCTGGGTGCACGCCCCCAGAGTCGCAAACAGTGGAACAGATAAAATCAGCATCATGCGTTTCATGAGCAAAGCACCTTAATGAAGTTGAATAATCGCGGGAGCAATGGTGTGAATTATCACATTGCTGCCGCCGGTAATGATGAACTGCATCCCGATGGCGGCAACCAGCAGCCCCAACAGGCGAGTCAAAATCGTCAGCCCCACATCGCCCAACGCGCGGCGCAAAAATTGACCGCTGGCCAGAATCACTCCCGTTGCCGCCCCCAGCGCGACCAAGACGCCGATCAAGCCCAGCCAGAGCCCGGTGTCATGCCGACTATGCGCTTCACCCGCGTAAAGAATCAGGTTGGCGATGACGCCCGGCCCTACCAGCAGTGGCATGGCAAAAGGCACGACAATCTGACGATACACCGATTTCGCTTCGACGAACGCGCTGGCATTCGCATCCACCGCCAGATCCTGAGCCGCTTTGCCCGAACCGCCCATCACAATATTAATGCCGATCAGAAGCAGGAGAATACCTCCTGCCATACGAAATGAATCCAGCGAAATACCAAAAAAGCTGATGATGGCGTAGATCGGAAGAGCACACGTCTGAACTCCAGTCACGTCAGTCAA
>CALKWL010000286.1 GCA_938004235.1 uncultured Gammaproteobacteria bacterium | reverse complement strand
CGGGAAGCCACGGGGCAACACGAATTCGATCAGCTCTGCCACGCCCTGGGGATCGAACACCGACTCACCGAGCCGCGGACACCGCAAACCAATGGCATGGTCGAACGCTTCAATGGCCGTATTGCCGATATTCTGCGCACGCATCACTTCCAGTCCGGTGAGGAGCTGGAGGCAACACTGCTGCGCTATGTTTGGTTATACAATCACCAACTACCGCAGAAGGCACTGGACTACCAAACCCCTATGCAGGCCATGAAAAACTATCATGATGAGCACCCTGAGTGCTTTGTCAAAAAACCGCGCAATCTTCCGGTACGCGACAGGTACTCGTTCAATAGGGGGCGTGCAATCAACGCAACATCAATCCGCAGGGCAGGCCAGCACCTCATCCAGCCAGTCGAACATTTGCTGGAGGAAGCGTGAGCGTCCAAACATGGCGCAGTGGTCGCCGGCGCCTTCGGCTGCGGTAAATTGCACCAAGGTCTTGGGCGAAGTAAGCGCCGCGTAAACTTCGGGAGCCGATTTTGCCAGCGGGTCGTTTTCTTCTTGCGCCACAAATACCGGGCAGCGGATGGCCTCAAGGCGATTGCGATTGCTGAATCCACGGCTGACCTCCACGTAGCCGGGCAAGCTGTCTACACCATGCACCCAGAAGGCGCGTTGCACGATTTTCCAGCGCAGCGCCGGGATGCTTTCGATATACGCCATATACGGTGCAAACAGGGCGGGGTCGGCCTCCAAGGGATGTTGCAAAACCTCATCCGGCAGTCCGGGCAGCATGGCGCAGAGCGACTCCCACAGATCCATAAAGCCGGGGTCGGCGACACAGGCTGCCAGGCGCGGTTCGCCGCTGACTGCGCGCAGGGCGAGATAGCCGCCAAAGCTCCAGCCGGCCAGGGCGATGCGGCGGGCATCGACCTCGGGGCGGGTCAGGGCGAAATCCACCACGGGGCGGATGACCTGTTCCCAGTCCGGACGCATGGGCAGGCCTTGTTGGATGAGTGCGCCCCCCTGGCCGGGGCCGTCAAAAATGATGCAGTGGTAGCCGCGCCGGTTGGCGGCGACGACGAAGGCGAAATACAGCTCGTGCAGTGTCGAGTCGTAGCCATTGGTCACAATCAGGGTGGGTGCAGGCTTGTTGGCACCGGGCGCCGGACAGAAATAACCTGGAAGCGTTGTACCTTCGTATGGAATCTCGATGGCTTGCAGCGCCGGCTCGGCGCGACTGGCAAATTCACGGAAGCAGGCGCTTTCCCGTGCGTAGTTTTCGATCAGCGCAGGCGCGGCGGGGGCGCCAAACAGCATGAGGCTGGCGGTGCGGTAGTAATTGGAGGCGCGCAGAAAAGCTTCGCGCGCGCTGACATCGTGGCCGCCCGCCGCGCAGTCCTTGCCGATGGCGGCGACACGATCCGCCGTTGCGCGCCATTCTTTGACCCATGCGGCCTGATCGCCGGGAGGAATACCGCTCATGGTCACCATACACTCACCAAAATCGGCACCACCGAACTGGGTATGCGCCAGCGTGCGCATGGCTTGTTCGTCGAAGAATTCGTCGGCGGATAGCATGTTCATTTTCCGGATTATTTGCCTGGGATGTTGCCGTTGAACTGGATGAGGTAGGCCACCGAGTTCAGCCCGCTCGGCGTGGCTTGATTGCTGCACTGGAAGGTGGAGCTCATGTCGTCGAACGGATAGGTGTAACAGGTCGGGCAGGACTGCTTCAACCAAGCGATGGTGGGCAGGACGTAAGTCGTCCAGTAGTTGGTTGCACCGGTCAGGTTGTTGGTCGAACAGGCCTGGGTTGGTGAGGCGATTGGCGCAGTAAAGGTCACATCCCCGCTCATGGTTCCGAGACCGCTATCGCCCCAGTTGGTGCAGCCGCAGGCGGTCGAGGCATCTTCCACCGCATAGCCGCTCTGGTTAGTCGAGTTGTTGCACAGATAGAGCGAGGACAGGCTGACCGTGCCGGCGGCACTGGTGGTGTAGGTTGTTGAGAAGGGGAAGGGAGCGTTATTGCTTGAAGTATCCGCGTTCAGCGCAAAGATTGCGTTGGCGGAAAGCCAGGCCAGATGTGAGCCGCAGCTGGTCTGGTAGTCCGACGAAGTTCCGTTGTTGACGGCGTTGGCATCATAGCCGCAGACGTAGTTGCTTGCCGCCGCCGGGACGCTGTCGAGGTCTTCGCAATAGCTGGTCGGGTTGGTCTGTGCGGCGCAGCCCTGGCCGACGCGCCCGCCTTGCGGGGTCTGGATGTAGTGGTAGTAGGCCGTCGAGGGCGTAGCGGCGGTTTGGATGCTGGTGCTGTAGGGGGCGGCGACACCTGTGACCGGGCTTTGCGTGATATGTGTCGCCATACCCCAGTCGGCCGCGCTCAGCGAGCCCTGCGCGCTGGACGCCCCTGCCACGCCGCAGAAATAGTTGCTGGCCGTGGGCGGTGAGGTTGATGGGTCGGGGCCGAAGGTGGTCTTCACGTTCGCGCCGCCGATGATCGAGATGTCGTAGTAATCGTTGTTATTGGCCTGCAGCGTGACCTCAGGAAGCGTGGCGATGCCCGGCGCACCGCCGGTACCCGGGGCGCAGGCCTGGCTTGCTGTGCCGTTGCCGCAATCGGCGATGGCGCATTGGAATACGGTGTTCGTGCCGGTGGATGTGCTGGTGGTTGTGGTCGTGCAGCCCTGGCGCGGGTAGAAGTTGCCTGACCAGGTGATGTCGGTCAGCGGGCTATAGGACGACTCCGAGATGCTGATGCTGGTTGTGGGCTGGGATGTGAGCGAGATTGCGTAGCCGTTCGAGGGCACGGGCTGGTCCCAGTAGCAGTAATACACCGTGCCCGAGGCCGGGTTGGCGCCGCCCTGACGGCAGGTCGAGCCGGTCGGGCAGGCCGCCGCCGGGTTGCTCGGTCCGCAGGTGACGTTCGCCCCACTGGTTTGTGGGTTGAGGGTGGCAACCATCTGATTGGTCAGGAAGCTGGCGGCAGTACCGCCGGTAATGCCGACCCATACCGTGTTGGCATCATTGTTCTGGAAGCTGAGGGTACGCACGCTGGTCTGAGGGGTGACCACGGTGACATTGAGCGGGTTGATTGTGTAGCTGCCGGTTGACTCACTGGCGCTGAGCGCATAGTTCGACCCACTTGGGGGAAGGATCGTGCCTAGTACGCCGAAGCCGCATACCGGATTGGCAGAGCTTAGGCTGCATGATGCCGATCCGCCGCTGGCCGGATTGATGGAAAGCCCGCTGCTGCCGGAAATCGATACGCTCAGCGGGGTGGTGACTCCCGAGCTGTCCTGGAGCACGGCCCAGAACGGGCTGGACATGCCTTGAGGAATCCCCGTGCCCGTGCCTTGCAGGACGATCTGCCCGGGCACGGCGTTGTTTTGCACGGTGATGGTGGCGGTCGGCGCATTGGAGAAGTCGCCCGCGTTGTTGCCGACGGCTGTGGCCGTTGCGGTGATGCTTCCAGCAGCCGTGGGAAGTTGAACCTTGTACAGGCAGTAGTGGTTGGCGTCGTAGTTGCTGTCCACATTGCATTGCGGATTGCCGACTATGGTTGCGCCGTTGTTGACGCTCAGAAAAATGGGCACGCCGTTCAGCGGCGTATCAAAATTGGTGATACTGGTCGCCAGGGTGATGATGTCGCCAACCTGCGCGGTCATGGCGAAGTTGCTGGTGGAGGGAGGATTGGCACTGGGGAATGAAGCGATTTGCAGCTGCCCGTAATTAGGCGTTGTGGCAGCTTTGATTGCACTCATGTTCTGGGCGACAGGCTTGCTCCCAACGATTTCATTGACGACCACCTTGCTGCTCGCCTTGTCATAACCTGTGGCGGACGCGGTAATGGATACCGTGCCATCGTTTTTGCCGCGCAGGAACACCAGGCATGAATGATGTCCCGAGGTGCTGGAAAGGTAACAGGTCTTGGGATACACCGTGGCAATCGAGTTGTCGGAGGAGGCGATATCTACCGCCAGCGCCTTGACACCGCTGCTGCCGTTTAGTGCGACAGGTATGGCGTGCGCTACGGTCTCGCCGATGGTGACTCCGCTGCCATTGTTGACGGAAAGTGAGCCGTTGCTCAGGATCGTGCTGTCGTCGTTGCAGGCGCTTAGGCCGAGAACCAGACCAAGGCCGAGAGCGCTGAATAAAAAGCAGGCGTGGTGCGTTTTCATGGAAAAACTCTCTTGTTGGCTCGGTTGTTGGGTAAATTCTGCGAATATAGCGTGTGAAAAACAGCGCGTACGAAGTTAAATCTATATGCATATAGAATCGGTATTTGATTTTCTCTTGGCCGTGCCCAACAGCGGCTTGCGAATGAACCGTCAGCAACACCATCGACATGTCAGCATGAACAGCAACACCGTTCGCGTACAGCTTGAATTCTCCTTCAAGGGTGAAACCCATGCCCTGGATGAGGTCATCGACCTTGACCAAATCACGGTTGAGGACGGCAGTCTGCCCGATATTCATCGGCTCCTCGCGCGCAAGGCGGGTATCGACCCCATTTCGTATCTGTATGAAGTGATGGAGTCGTACGATCTCCATTTCTCCGACGCAGTCGGTCAGGCGGCAGGGTATTGCCATAACGGGCAATTCGATTGGCGCAACTTTGAATATGCGCGGCGAGACGAGGGCGACTGGGCGCGTATTCGCGCCGTTGTGCAAGGCAGGATCGCAGCGCATGAATTAGATTCAAACCTTGACCTGAGAAGTACACTGCTGGCGGTTTATCGGGCAGGCAAGGCCAGTGCTTGATAACAAACGGATGCTGGGCTTATAGCCCAATTTGGACTGGATGCGAAGGCTCAGGGCTGAGGAGCATTCACTGGCTGCGCCACCAGCTTGACCCCAAGCGCCGCACACACGCGCGACACCGTACAAAGCGCGGCTGAGCATTGGGGCGCAGCGCTTTGTACAGCGCTTCGCGGGTAATGCCGGAGGCCTTCGCAATCTCCGTCATGCCGCGCGCACGGGCAATATCGCTCAACGCCGCCGCCAGCAAGGCCGGGTCGTTGTCTTCCAGAACAATGCTCAGGTATTCAGCAATCGCCTGATCGTCCGGAAGATGCTCGGCCATGTCGAAATCGGGCAGATAGGCAATTTTGATTTTCTCGGTCATGGCTCACTCCTCAAGGGTTGCGGCCAGCTTGATGGCTTTGGCAATATCAGCGGACTGCGTGGATTTATCGCCACCGCCAGCATCACGATCAGCACTGCGCCGCGCTGAACGTAGGACATGCGCCAGCCTGACCCAAAATGCTCACGCATTTCAAAAACGCCTTCGCCGACCGGTTTGACATCACCCAGATTTCCCAGCGTGGCTTTCCGCAGGCGCGTCGCCAGCCGACGATGCGTCATGCCATCTTTAAAAAGGCCACTAAGCCAAGCGGAGAATTCGGGCAAGGGTTTAATCGTGTACATGCAGCGGTTGTATCCGAACGATTACGAATCTCAATCCAGTTGACACCGAGCACGCGCACAATCAGGCGCACGATTTTCATGTTTATCCCACCGAGTGGAGGCTCACTTGCTGACACCTTGTCATTCGGTGGGGTACATTGCTTGATCTGGTTGTTGTTCTCAATCACGAAAGGCCGGTTGAACAGGCTAGTCGCGCCCTCACCCCAACAGGGGGTATCACACATCGGCTTCAATGCCTTTGCTGTTAGAATGCCCAGCCCCAACCCGCCTTGTTTCATTGGTTTTCCAGCATGACCCCTTCCTTCCGCGACCAACGTATTTCCGCCCTGCACGCTGCCCTTGCACAGCGCATCGTCATCCTCGACGGTGCCATGGGCACGATGATTCAGCGTCACAAGCTGGACGAGGCGGCCTATCGCGGCGAGCGTTTTGCCGATTGGGGGCATGATCTCAAGGGTAATAACGACCTGCTGGTGTTGACCCAGCCGCAGATTATTCACGGTATTCACACTGCGTACCTTGAGGCGGGCGCGGATATTGTGGAGACCAACAGCTTTAACGCCACGCGCATTGCCATGGCCGATTACGCCATGGAAGAACTGGCGTATGAGCTGAATGTGGCGGCGGCGCGTTTGGCTCGGGAGGCGGCGGATGCGATGACGCTGAAAACGCCGGAGCGCCCGCGCTTTGTGGCCGGGGTGTTGGGGCCGACCAATCGCACGGCCAGTATTTCGCCGGATGTGAATGACCCCGGTTTTCGCAATACCAGTTTTGATGCGCTGGTCGAGTCCTATGTGGAGTCCACCCGTGGGCTGATCGAGGGCGGCGCGGACATCATCCTGATCGAGACCATTTTCGACACCTTGAACGCCAAAGCCGCCGCGTTCGCGGTGGAAAAAGCATTCGACGAAGACGGTTTCCGTCTGCCGATCATGATTTCCGGCACGATTACCGATGCCTCCGGTCGCACTCTGTCCGGCCAGACCACCGAGGCGTTTTACAACAGCCTGCGTCATGTGCGTCCTTTGAGCATGGGTTTGAACTGTGCCTTGGGGCCGGATTTGTTGCGTCAATATGTGGAAGAAATGGCGCGTGTTTCCGAGTTTTATGTCTCTGTGCATCCGAATGCCGGTCTGCCGAACGAGATGGGCGAGTACGACCTCGACCCTGAGCCGATGGCGGTACAAATCGCCGAATGGGCGGACGCGGGCTTCCTCAACATCGTCGGCGGCTGCTGTGGCACCACGCCGGATCACATCCGCGCCATGGCAAAGGCGGTGGCGGGCAAGCCGCCGCGCCAGCCTGCCGAACACGAGGCCGCTTGCCGCCTGTCCGGTCTGGAGCCGTTCAACATCACGGCGGACAGCATGTTCGTCAACGTGGGCGAGCGCACCAATGTCACCGGTTCGGCGCGTTTCCGCCGCCTGATTAAGGAAGGCGATTACAACACCGCGCTGGAAGTCGCCCGCCAGCAGGTTGAGGCCGGTGCCCCCATCATCGACATCAACATGGACGAGGGCATGATCGACGGGCAGGAGGCGATGGTGCGCTTCCTCAACCTGATCGCCGCCGAGCCGGATATTTCGCGTGTGCCGATCATGCTCGACTCGTCGAAGTGGGAGATTATCGAGGCCGGGCTGAAGTGCATTCAGGGCAAGGGCATCGTCAACTCCATCTCACTCAAGGAAGGCGAGGCGAAGTTCATCGAACACGCCCGCCTGCTGCGCCGCTACGGCGCGGCGGTGGTGGTGATGGCCTTCGACGAGACCGGCCAGGCCGACACTGACGCACGCAAGCGCGAGATTTGCGAACGCTCCTACCGCGTGCTGGTGGACAAGGTGGGCTACCCGGCGGAAGACATCATCTTCGACCCGAACATCTTCGCCATCGCCACCGGCATCGAGGAACACAACCACTACGCGGTGGACTTCATCGAGGCCACCCGCTGGATCAAGCAAAACCTGCCGCACGCGATGATTTCCGGCGGCGTATCCAACGTCTCATTCAGCTTCCGTGGCAACGAGCCGGTGCGCGAGGCGATCCACGCGGTGTTCCTCTACCACGCGATCAAGGCCGGGATGACCATGGGCATCGTCAACGCGGGGCAGCTCGCCATTGTGGATGACCTGCCCGTCGAGCTGCGCGAGCGGGTCGAGGACATCGTGCTCGACCGCAGGCCGGATGCCACCGAGCGCATGTTGGAGATTGCCGAGAAGTATCGCGGCCACGGTGCAGGCGCGGAGGTGAAGGAAGACCTGGAATGGCGCTCCTGGCCGGTCGCCAAGCGCCTTGAGCACGCGCTGGTGAAGGGCATCGATGCGTATGTGGAAGAGGACACCGAGGAGGCGCGTCTGTCCTTCGAGCGCCCGCTGCATGTCATCGAAGGCCCGCTGATGGACGGCATGAACGTGGTCGGCGACCTGTTCGGCGCGGGCAAGATGTTCCTGCCGCAGGTGGTCAAGTCGGCGCGTGTGATGAAAAAGGCCGTCGCCTGGCTGATGCCGTTCATGGAAGCCGACAAGGGGGAGTGCGCGACCACCAGCGCGGGCAAGGTGCTGATGGCCACCGTGAAGGGTGATGTGCATGACATCGGCAAAAACATCGTCGGCGTGGTGCTGCAATGCAACGGTTTCGAGGTCATCGATCTTGGCGTGATGGTGCCCGCGCAGAAGATTCTGGACACTGCACGTGAACAGCATTGCGACATTATCGGCCTGTCCGGACTGATTACGCCGTCGCTGGATGAGATGGTGCATGTGGCCAAGGAAATGCAGCGCCTCGGCATGCATCTGCCGTTGATGATCGGCGGCGCGACGACTTCAAAAATTCACACGGCAGTGAAAATTTCGCCGGTGTGCGAGCATCCTGTGGTCTACGTGGTCGATGCCTCGCGTGCAGTCGGCGTGGCGGCCAGCTTGCTGGGGGCGAATCGCGCGCAATACGCGGCGGATATTCGCGCGGAATATGTCGAACTGGCAGCACAGCGTGCGGCCAATCGGCGCGAGGGCAAGCGCGTGACGCTGGAACAGGCGCGGCAGAACCGCATGAAGCTGCATTTTGGTTTTGCCAAAATTGCCGAAGGTGCAACGTGTGAAGCGGGCTGCTGCGCAACGCCGACGCCGGGGTATTTACCACCCAAACCGACCTTCCTCGGCACGCGGGTGTTTGAAAACTATCCGTTGGAAGAGCTGCGCGAGCGCATCGACTGGAGTCCGTTCTTCCAGGCATGGGAATTGCACGGGCGCTATCCGGCTATTTTGGACGATGAAGTGGTGGGCGTGGAAGCACGCAAGCTACTGAAGGATGCCGAAGCCATGCTGGATAAAATCATCGCGGATAAATGGCTGCAAGCCTCGGCAGTGATTGGTTTCTGGCCTGCGAATAGCGTTAATTCTGATGATATTGAGTTGTATACCGACGATTCACGCAGCGAAAAACTCAGCACGCTGCACAATATCCGTCAGCAAATGGAGCGTCAGCACGGCAAGCCGAATCTGTGCCTGTCTGACTTTATTGCACCGAAGGAAACGGGTGTGCCTGATTATATCGGCGGCTTCGCGGTGACGGCGGGGCTGGGTATTGACGCGAAAATTGCTGAATTTGAAGCAAAACACGATGATTATTCGTCGATCATGCTCAAAGCCTTGACCGACCGTCTGGCCGAAGCCTTTGCCGAGCACATGCATGAACGGGTGCGCAAGGAGTTTTGGGGCTATGCCGCGAATGAAAACTACAGTAACGATGAGCTGATCAAGGAAGCCTATCGCGGCATCCGCCCTGCGCCCGGCTATCCAGCCTGCCCGGATCACACCGAAAAAGGCATCATGTGGGCGCTGCTCAAGCCGGATGAAAACATCGGTCTGAACATCACCGAAAGCTATGCCATGTATCCCACCGCTGCCGTGTCGGGCTGGTATTTTGCCCACCCGCAGGCGCAATACTTCGGCGTGGGCAAGATTGGCCGCGACCAGGTGGACGACTACGCCAGGCGCAAAGGCTGGACGATTGCCGAAACCGAGCGTTGGCTTGCGCCGATTCTCGGCTATGATGCCGACTAATTCCCCTCTACCCCCCTTTAAGGAACCCGTCATGAGCAATATCCCCGCACCGATTACCGATGAAGAAGTGCAAGAGCTGGAAAACTTCCTCTTCTCCGAAGATGTGCCTGAAGAGTGCATGACCCTGTCCGAAATCGACGGTTTCCTCACCGCCCTGGCCGCAGGCCCGGTCGTGGTGCCGCCGAGCGAGTGGCTGCCGGTGATTTGGCAGGGTGACGGCCCTGTATTTGAAACCCCGCAGGAACTGGAGCGCGTGCTGGCGCTGATTCTTGCCCTGAATACCCGCATCGTCGAAACCCTGAAAAAGGGCGAAATTGCACCGATGTTCAATATCGAAATGGACGAAGATGACAACGAACTGATGACCCCGGATGGCTGGTGCTGGGGCTTCATGCAGGGTGTGATGCTGCGCGAGGATGCCTGGAAGCCGCTAATCGACTCGGAAGATCGTGAGCTGCTCGACCCGATTGCCATGATCGCGGGCGGTGGGCGTGAAATGCCCGAATTCGCCGAGATTCAGGATTCCGAAGAAGACTACGAAGAGTTTCTCGACCTGATTAGCGGTTCGGCACTGGATATTTATGATTATTGGGCAGAAGCGGGTGCCAAGCAGGGCAGTGTGCCCAAAAACCTGCACTAAGCTGCAAGCAACAGGCCGCGCACATAGCGCGGTTTTTTTATGTCTTCTCGGTCAGCTTCTACATTGGGTGTTTTATGCCTAATATCTATCAAGTCTGCGCAACATTAATCCTGGCTATCCTCGCTGTGACAGCCACCGCGCAATCGAAAGAATTTGCCAGTCAAAGCGATGCGATTGCCGCCATACCGTCTGGAGATGGGTGGGTGTGGACTCAGGATGCTGGGGATCTAAATGGTGACGGCCTCAAGGACGTTGCGATGATTCTGACTCATAACGGACTTGAACGGATAAGTCTTGTGGTACTGGCCGGGTTGCCCGGTGAGAGGTATTCGGTGTTATCCGTTTCGCCCAGGTATTGCACCGCGCAAAAGT
The DNA here is from genome assembly GCA_938004235.1 of uncultured Gammaproteobacteria bacterium. Lineage (GTDB taxonomy): Bacteria > Pseudomonadota > Gammaproteobacteria > Halothiobacillales > Halothiobacillaceae > Thiofaba. Next base: position 2,887 of record CALKWL010000286.1, on the reverse strand, counting down.
TCTTTAATCTCACCATCGACAAAGGTTCACTTTTCGCTCAAGCGGTAAATGCTGCGGATTCCAGTCACATCGGCAGCACAACGCTGCAATTCCGTTTTAATCCGAAGATCAACGATCTGGAACTGATCGGTCAGGAGGATGTTTCCGAGTCATACGAGGACGGGGAATATTATCGGCACAGCATCAATAATGTGAATGGCGCTTGGAAAATTTACCAGAGAGAATCTGGAGGTCGCAGCAAACCCATCAAAAGCGGTGTGTTCAAAGTCTTGCCCTTACATCGTCTCAACGGTTTTGATTGCGATTCACTGGAACGATAGATCCTGCTAAAACAAAGAGGCTGCCATGCGTAACGACATGTCCGACGAAGCTTTAAGCCACTATCTGCAAGGTATCGAAGCGCGTCTGGCGCGTATCGAGCAAACTCTGGCATTGTGCAACGAGGCCGCGCCGCAAACGCTTGCCGAAGTGCAGGGTGCGGAGCCAAGTGACAAGGTACAGAACCAGCCGACAACCGAATCCAGGCCAGTGTCCTCGGCGTTTGCCGCCTTGGATCATGCGCCAACGTCGGCAGCCCCTGTGCCCAAGTCCGCGCACGCACGGCCTCCGCGTCAGGCGTCCAATCAGCCATCCAATCTCGACGCCACCCGCCTGCTCGGCTGGAGCGGCGCCACCGCGCTGGTGTTGGCTGCGCTTTACCTGATCCGCCTCGGCATCGACAGCGGCTGGCTTACCCCGCTGCGTCAACTCGGCCTCGCGGCCTTTGGCGGCGGCGCGTTGATAGTCGGCGGTCTGTTGCTGCGTCGGCTTGATCGCCAGTATGCCTCCTTTTTACCTGCTGCCGGGGTGGTGGTGCTGTTTGCCACGGTCTATGGCGCGCATCTGTACTACGGCCTGATTGACAGCGAGGCCGCCGTATTCGGCATCATCGCCGTTTCCATGCTCACGCTCTGGCTGGGGGCGCTGTTTGAAAGCGAGATTTACGCCCTGTTCGCCGTGCTTGGCACCTACACCGCGCCGATTTTCCTGCCCGAGTTGCGCGGCGACATTGGCGGCCTGGTGATTTATTTCAGCGTGTGGAGCCTGGCCTTCTCCTACTTTGCGCTCAAGTTGCAACGCCGCTCGGTCTACCTTTTAGCCATGTATCTGGCCTTGATCGTGTTTTCCTTCCTGTTCGAGCAACACCTGCGCACGCAATGGCAGGGCGCGCTGTTGTTCCAGACCCTGCAATTCGCCATCTTCCTCGGCGCGGCAGTGCTGTTTTCCTTGCGCAACAACACGCCGATGAGCAATGGCGATGCCGGGTTTCACTTCCCCGCGCTGCTGCTGTTCTACGCGCTGCAATACGACCTGCTTGACCGCCATCTGCCCGAGCTTGCGCCGTGGATTGCGCTCGGTTCTGCCGCCGCCTTGCTTGCCGCCTACCTGTTTGCGCGCGAGCGCCTGGGCGGCAACCCGGCGGCGCGCAGCCTGGTCAGCGCCTACATCGCCCTGGTGCTGGTGCATTCGGTGTACATGAACCTGCTGCCCGACGGCTTTGGCCCCTGGGTCGGGCTGGCCTTGATTCTTGGCCTGCGCCTGTTGTTCAGCGCGCGCAGCGACAACGAAGGCATGCTGGCGAGCTGGCCGTTTATGCTTGCTGCCGGGATCATTCTGCTCATCAACGTCGCGCGCGTGCTGCTCAATGCCGATATGGGCGAGGTTCCGGCCAGCGGCCTGCTGCTGGTGCTCTACCCGGCGTTGGGTTATTTCAGCTATTTCAGCCTGCGCCGCGATGCGGACAGCGCGCGCTGGGCGCCGGCGCTGCTGATTCTGGCGCATGTTTCCGCCATGACGGCAGCGGCGCACCTGATCGACACCCAAGCGCTGGTCTCGGTAGCCTGGCTGGCGGTGGCAAGCGCCGCGCTGGCCGCAGGGTTCATGCTGCAGGATCGCCGTCTGGGGCAATCGTCCCTGCTGCTGTTCCTGCTGGCGGGCTTGAAAATCATGCTGTTCGATCTGGCCGACACCACGCCGCTTTTGCGCGTCGGCGTGCTGCTGGTGCTTGGGGTCACGCTGTATGCGGGCGGATGGGTATATCGGAAGTTGCCGGAGTAAGACCTGATCGTTCCCTCGCTTCAGCGTGAGAACGATCAAAACGCTGAGAGGGTAAACAAAAAACGAGGTCCCCCCGCTTTTCTTAGGCAGGGCGCTTACCAATGTTCCGGCTTGCGGAGCTTTGAGTTGGGTATTCGGTCTGGGAGCTGAGCATTGCTTAAGTGAATGGGGCTGAGCACTTTTGCCCAGTGAGTTTGATTCGACAGGTCTTTTGAGATATGGCGATGATCTTTGCTAGGTATTGGAGCCACCAATCCCAAACGGATGGTTGGATGATATTTCCGGACAGCGACCAAGGCGGCTTCAAGATCTGTATCGTTGCTACAAACAACGGCTTGCTCATAGATCCCTGTCCATGCACCAACAATCAGATCAGTAGCAAGGTTCACGTCAGTTTTCTTTTCGGTGAAGTTGAAAACCTGGACTTTTTGGAGGTGGGGTGCTTCGGCAATGGGTGTGACAAGTCGCTGATAAGGGGTTGAAGCAAAAATCTTACCTTCAATGATCGATACTTTATCCGGATACATTTTGCGAAGGGCTTGCAAATATTGGCGTTGGCGCTGCGGGGATTCTGTGCTGTCGCTCATCCTACCAAGCACTGGTGCGGTGTAATAGCGTACTTCGATCAGATCAGCATCGTTATCCAATACGTGATCCCGAAATAACGCGAACAGGTCAAGCCACTTGTGTTTAGTGTTCCTGAGCGAACCATAGTACAAATTGTAGCCGTCAACGTAGACAACAGTCCGCAATGTTCACCTCCAGAAATGACAAAGCCGCCAAGAGGCGG
>CALKWL010000285.1 GCA_938004235.1 uncultured Gammaproteobacteria bacterium | reverse complement strand
TGGTCATCATAGGGGATGGTATGCCCAATCGAGCTTCTGTAGAGTTTACGGATGCGGCTCACATGGGGGCGCAGATCATATGAGGCGCTGGTGGCGTTTGCTTCGGTAATGTTATTGGGGTTGTAAGCCGGAACCCCAGAAAATTCCGTCATCCTAATTCCAGCCCCGCCACGAGCGTATCCAAGTCAATCATTTTGCCGTCGCTCTGGAAGGTGTAGTGCCCGTTCAGCAAGATGTGTCGCCAGGCTGTCGGCGACATTTGAGTGATGAGTTCTATTGCTTTGGCGTTACCAGTCGCCTCGTACTTTGTAAGCAGCCGCGACAGGATGGCCGAGTTGTAAAAGATGATTACGTTGGCGATCAGCCTGGCGCACTGATTGCTGATCTCGATTTCGATATCGGTGCGGCCGGTCAATTCTTTCTTTCCGCCGACTTGGGCGATGGCTGAGCGTAATTGGTGATAAGACTCGATGCGGTTTTGCGAACGATGAACGTTGCGTTCCAGTTGTGGATCGCGCAGGTAACGCAGCGTGTAGATGCTGCGGATAAGCTTTTCGTACTCGAAAATTGCGCGACGCGTCGGGTTCGGTGCGGTATACGTGCACAGCTTTCGAATCAGCGTGCCCTGTGTCATTTCCTTCAGGCCCAGAGTAGCGACGATCTGTTCGATGTTTGTCTTTTCGCTTACGATGCATTGACGGTCGATTCTCCCGACCGGCCGAATCAGGCATGTCTCGTACAACGCTGGGTCGTCGGCACAATACAGCTCCTGCAACTGGCGGTTGAGGTCGGTGAAGCGCGGCTCGAAGCGCCGGCCAAACCAGTGTAGGATGACGAAGTTGGCCTTATTAACGCTGTGCATGTCGCCAGTAATCGCGGTTGGCATGATATCCGAAGTGTTGCGGTACCAGATATCGAATACATAGTGGCCTTCATATTCGTGCGCACCAATCAGGTGGCCGTTGATCGGCACGTGGTTGCATAAAAACGTGTAGGCGACGACGCCTTTGCCGCGTCCGAAGTATTTGCGCGAGTAGCGAGCTTTCACGGTCGGATGCTCGACGCCGAATTTCTGACCATCGACTGCGCCGTACAGCGCATTAAGGTCGAATGAGTAATGCGGGAAGATCGGCAGCGCGGCAATGGCGTTGCTAATGCAGTCGTTGGCCGCACGTAGCGTCGCTTGACGCAGGTACTGCTGGTAGGTGCTCTCCAGCACGTGGTAGGGAATGTCGCTGGTGCGTGACATGACCTGATTGCCATGGTTCATTGCCTGGGCGATGATGACCGCCATCAGGCTGTCAGCATCCGCCACTTTCTTTGCATAGCGCGGCTGCAACGGCGTCAGCGCCGACAGGAACTGACACTGGCTGTTGACGAAACGGAATACGTCGGCAATATCGCAGTACGGCAGTTGCTCATAGAACGCCTGCTCACGCGCTTTCTGGTTCTCCTCCTTTGGCTTGCGCCAGATCAGCTTCTGCGTGTCCTTATTATATTCCAGGTGCGTCAACTTGCCCTGTTTCAGTTCGTTGTTGAATGCCAGCCATTGCGTGTGCAACACGGCCGCCAGCACATCGAGCTGGGCTTCGAGCGGCTGCCGCATAAAGGGGATATCCATTTGCGCGAGCACGTCGGCCTTGGCGTCCATCGAAACCAACTCGTCGGAGAAATGGCGGTGTTCCAGGCTGTCGTTGAGGTAGAGTTCGCCCGATTGAAAGCGCTTCCTGACCTGCCGATAAAGCCAGAACTCGTAGCGATCCGCTTGCAGGCCACAAGGCTCGCCATCGGAACCTAAGGTCAGCAAGTACGGTCGCAACCGTTTCGGCAGAGTGGCTGCCGGACATTCTTCAAGCGGTCGTTCCGACAGGCGCTGCTGCTTGGCGAATACGCTCTTGATCCAGGCCAGCGCCGTAAGCCACGGGCTGTCAGGGACAATGCTGGCAAAGTCGAGCGTGGTATATAACGGCCGAAGATGGAGGCGGATGCGTTTGGCCAGGCCGTCACCCGTTTGCCAGTGCAGTGCAAGTTTGCCCGGCTGCTTGACGTTCAAGCGTTGCACGGTGCTTTGCAGCGCGTCCCTGGACATGATCTTGTAGGCACGCCTGCGAACCTCGCCAAACGGCGTCGGATCAGCTACGCTGTCGTCCACATAAAGTGACAGCAGACGGCCGACCTGCGGTGTTTCTCGATGGCGTTGTACTTGCTCGGCGACGAAGGATTGCTTTGCGCCCGAGCTGATTTCATCCTCCAGATGCTTCATGTGGTAAGCCATCGCATCGACCAGGTTGTCCGTGAGCTGCCGGTAGCGCAGCCAAGCATAGCACAGCAGGTAGAGATGGGTCTGATCGGCCTTGAGGTTACGTAGGTCGTGGACGGTATAGAAGTTCGCCAGGCTTGCGTAGTACAACAGATTCTGTTGAGAGATGCCCAGCTTGGGCAGCAGCGCCTTTGCGATTGCATGCAACGGCTCCAGCGTGGCGCGCTTTTCACGCTCGCGGGCCATTTGACGCCAACCGAAGTCCTTGGCGTCCTGCTTGAGTGCTGCCAGTTGGGACAGGGTGTCGTCACGCACCAGAAGCTGGGCAAGTGCAGTTTTGGCCTCGTTGTCCAGGACTTCAGCCAGTAGCTCACCCAGTCGCCGGCGCTCGCTAGACAGCGTTCCGCTGATAAGTTCTTGCAGAGTGGTGTAACCTGGCCGGACGATGTTGTGCTCGTTGAGCCAGATGATCAGTTCGGCTGTTACAAAGCCCGGCGTTACGTCGCGCCGTACGATTTGTTCGGCTTGCAGCGCAAGCTGCGGAAGAAAGCCGGCCGCCCACAGCTGATAGCCGAACAACTTAGCAATCCGCTCGCGCTGAGTGTAGTGCTCATGCTTGGTGACCTGCTTGTGCGCAAACGTCTCGCCGTGGAAATAGCGGCTCAGCACGAAGGCGCAATCGTCCTCGACTTCATCCCAGTCGAAGCGGAAGAAGGCGTGCTTGGCCTTGAAGTAGCCGATCTGCAAAACACAATAGACTTGGGCATGGAGGCCGGGACGGCTGCTGGCGAGCGCCAGTTCGGTTTCAGTCAACGCCAAGTATTCCAGCCGCTGGGCGTCGTCGAAGTCCGGCAGGCCGTACAGGGCTTCCTGCTCGGCGTCCGACAGGACGGTCAATCGTTCGCTCTTGGTCGTCATCGCGATGACGCTCCACGAGAGCCCGTCCAACCAACCCGTGCCAGGGTCTCGATCAGCGTGGTTCGCTTGACGCCGAAGTTGCGGCACACCGCCGCCTTGGACATGCCGCCATCGAGCGCAGCGACGATGGCCTCCAGCTTCTCCCCGGTGATCGCCTGCGGCCGGCCACCGATCCGGCCGCGTTTGCGGGCGGCAGCCAGACCGGCGACGACACGTTCCTGGATCAAGGCGCGCTCGTACTGCGCGAGCGCGCCGAACACCTGGAACAGAAACTCGCCCGATGGCGTGGTGGTGTCC
>CALKWL010000284.1 GCA_938004235.1 uncultured Gammaproteobacteria bacterium | reverse complement strand
CACCGAGATCTACACTCTTTCCCTACACGACGCTCTTCCGATCTAGATCCTTGCGCTCGACTTTCCGGGTCAATTCGTTAATCAGCGTACGCGTGGTATCCATGCCCACGTCGGCAAGCAGCAAACGTGTTTCGATGTCTTCCAGAAGCTCATCGTCGATCTGCTTTTTACCGAGCACCAAGCTCGCCAGACCTTCGGTCAGCCCCTTGCGCGTTCGCTCCAGACGCGCGCGCAAACCCGCCCACAGTCCGGGCTTCGGTTCCGGATCAAGCTCGGTTGCGGGTGAAGTTCTGGCGGGCTGAGGCGCTGCCTTGGCTGCTTTTTCTGTGCGGGTTGCGGGCTCCTCCGCGTGCTTGTCTTCCTTAACGGGAGCGTGCAGCCTGGTTTCTGCCTCCGCCCCGTTGTCGGTAACGCTATCGCGAGCTTCGGTCTCGGCTCGTTCATCCCCAGCCTTAAGTTCGGCGCCAAGCGCCTCGGCAGGCGTGCCTGAGGACTCGGATTGCTGCTTACGAAAACGTCGAAGGAAACCAAACATAGGCGCGGCGTGTCACAGATGAAATAAATGCCGTTATCGTATCATTCCTGCACCATTCGGAGACCCCTCAGTTATGCGAGCGTTTATGCGTCCCCTACAGAACTCAACCAGACGCCCCCTGATTCTGCTGCTTTTTACCCTATCCAGCGCGACCTTAAGTCTCGCCCAAGCCGCCGCCCCAAGCGTTTTTGAAGGTCAGCTCGACAATGGAATGCGCGTCCTGGTGCAGGAAGACCACCGCGCTCCCGTGGTCACTTCCCAGGTCTGGTATCGCGTGGGTTCAAGCGACGAACCCGGCGGCATGACCGGCATTTCGCACATGCTAGAACACATGATGTTCAAGGGCACCCAAACCCTCGCCCCAGGCAAATTCTCCGAAATCATTGCCGAACATGGCGGCCAGGAAAACGCCTTTACCAGCCGCGACTACACCGCCTACTTCCAAACACTCGCTCGCGAACACCTGGACGTTGCCATGCGTCTGGAGGCCGACCGGATGCGCAATCTGAACCTGCGCGCTGAAGATCTGGCCAAAGAGGCCGAAGTGGTCAAGGAAGAGCGCCGAATGCGCACGGACGACAACCCGAATGCCAAACTGATGGAGCAGTTCCAGGCCATGGCCTACCTCAACGGAGGCTACCATCATCCCGTGATCGGCTGGATGGACGACATCAACCAGTACGACATCCAAAAGCTGCGCGACTGGTACATGGCGCATTACGCACCGAATAACGCCACCCTGGTGGTGGTAGGCGACGTCACTCCCGCCGAGGTCATGCGGCTTGCGCAAAAGCATTTTGGCGCACTTAAACCCTTCAAACTCAAGACTCGCAGCTTCCCGGATGCCGTGGAGCAAACGGGAGAGCGCCGCATGTCCCTGCGCGCCCCGGCCAAATTGCCTCTGCTGGTCATGGGCTATCGCGTCCCCAGCCTGCTTTCGGCGGAAAAGGACAAGGATGCCAATCCCTGGGAGCCTTACGCCCTTGAAGTTCTAGCCGGCGTACTGGACGGCGGACAGAGCGCACGCCTGAGCAAGAACCTGGTACGCGGCGAGCAGCTCGCTGGCGAAGTCAGTGTGGGTTACAGCCTTGATTCACGCCTAAGCGACCTGTTTACGATTTACGCTGTACCAAGCAACCAGGTCGAACCTGCGAAACTGGAACAGGCCATACGCCGGGAAATCGCCCAATTGCGCGAAACACTGGTAAGCGCCGACGAACTGGCGCGAGTCAAGGCGCAAGTTATCGCGGCCGATGTGTATGGCCGCGACTCGGTGTTTTACCAAGCCATGCGCCTGGGAAGTTATGAAGCCGCCGGTCTTGGACACGCCCGCCTCAAGGATCTGATTCCCAGAATCGAAGCTGTGACCGCCGAACAGGTTCAGGCTGTAGCCCAAAAATATCTGCTCGATGATCGCCTGACCGTAGGCGTGCTCGATCCGCTGCCCATGACCAGCGCCCAAGCCCTGCCACCCGCCGCCTATTCACAGGGAGTGACGCATGTCCGTTAAGATTTTTTTCAGCGCTTTCCTGCTGCTTGCAAGTCACATCGTCAGCAACGCCCAGGCCGCCCTGCCCATCCAGCACTGGGACACGTCGCAGGGTGTGCGCGTACTCTTCCTGGAAACCCACAGCCTACCGATGGTGGATGTTCGTATCAATTTTGATGCTGGCAGCGCACGTGATGGACAGGCGCACGGCCTGGCCAGCCTGACCGCCGCCCTACTCGATCAGGGCGTGGTCGCTGCGCCCGGCAACACCGGGGGGATGGATGCCCAGGCCATCGCCGAAGATTTCGAGAACATCGGCGCTAATATGAACGCCTCCGCCTCGGTGGACAGCGCCGGTCTGAGTCTGCGCAGCCTGAGCGATACGGCGCGTTTTGACCCCGCGCTCAAGCTGTTTGCCTTGGTGATGTCGCACCCCAGCTTCCCGGAAGACGCCTTCAAACGCGAGCGCGAACGCGCCCTGCTGGGGCTGAAAGCCGCACAACAAAAACCCGATAGCGTGGCGCAGCGCGCATTTTACAAGGCGCTGTACGGCGACCACCCCTACGCCTGGCTGCCGGCAGGTGAAATCGAAAGCCTGCAAGCGCTGACGCTGGACGACGTGCGCCGCTTCTACGCTGCACATTACGTTAACGCCAGCATGAGCATCGTCATTGTCGGCGACCTAAATCGCACCAAGGCTGAAAGCGTCGCGGAGTATTTGGCCGGCAGTCTGCCCAAGGGCGAGGCTCTACCCGCCCTCCCCCCACCCGCTGAACTGACAGAAAGCAAAACCATCCGTATTCCCTTCCCCAGCACCCAGGCCAGCATCCTGATCGGTCAACTTGGCATGAGCCGCAACGACCCCGACTATTTTCCTCTCTACGTTGGCAACCACATCTTCGGCGGTAGCGGATTTTCCTCCATTTTGATGGAAGAGCTGCGTGAAAAGCGCGGTCTGGCCTACGGGGTGTACAGCTATCTGATGCCCATGCAGCAACCCGGGCCGTTCATCATGGGCATCCAGACCAAACTTGAACAGGCTGAGCAAGCTGAAACCCTGATGCGTGAAAACCTCGCTCAATTCATCAACGACGGCCCCGCTGCCCGTGCGCTGCAACACGCCAAGAAAAACATCATCGGCGGTTTCCCCCTGCGGCTGGACAGCAATGCCGACATTGCAAGCTGGCTGTCCATTCTTGCCATCTACCGCCTGCCGCACGATTTTCTCGAACGCTATCCAAAACACGTGCTGGCCGTCACACAAGAGAATATCCGCAAGGCCTGGAAGCAGCGCATTCACCCGGATCGCCTGCTGACGGTGATTGTGGGTGGGGCTGAGAAATAAGTGCATGGCCTTGCGTATGTGTGATTGAGTTCCTAACTTAAATCCGGGCTTGGTGAGCAAGGCCAGGGCGTAATGAATTCACCAGACACGCCCTGGATAAAGTTTTGTTTAAAACACATTAAATAAAGGCACTTATAGTCTAGCCAGTCATACACGCAAAACCGATGGCATGACTATCTTTCGCAGTGTCCATACAAGGTCGAGCTACAACACATATGTCCCCCAATAAATCACCGCGCTTCGGGATTTCGAAGCATTTCCGTAGAGAAGCCACGATTATGGTTGGCTTATTCATCCTGTTTCTTGTGCTCAGCTTGATTGCAGGCATCCTTGGTCCGCTGATTATTTGAGTAATTTCGGAGTCCGCGAGAAATGACAAATGCCATTGATGCCGCTGAGAAAGCCTTCCTGGAGGGTCAGCTTGATCTTCTTAGAGAGCTACTGCCACCACTGCTGGAACAGAACAATCCTGCGGCCATCCGACTGAACTCATGTTTCTTTGAGGCGGGCACACCACCGGAGGAATGTGATCGCCTATTTGTTGAAGGTATGTTCAAGGCGGCCGAACTCGGGGATCTCAAAGCCAAGTATCAAGTCGGCATCTTCTACGACCTCGGTGATTGTGGAGTTCCCCAGGACAAAGACAGGGCATCCATGATTTTCAAGGATCTTGCCGAGCGTGGTGATCCACACTGTATGTGGATATATGCGTGTGAATTATTGTGGGGGCGCGGAGCGTTTGAGGTCGATGAAGCCAAAGGACTAAAGATGCTCACTGCTGCTGCATCAGCGGGCTCTGCCAACGCGTGTATGACGATCGCAGGCTTTCACGATCGTGGCGAATGGGGATTCGAGCATAGTACCGAACTACGCGACAAATACCGGCAGCTAGCCAGGGATTACGATGAAACCTTCTTTGATGAATTCTCCTAACCAACAACTGCCATCTATTTCATAAGCAAGGTTCCCAGACACCATGATCCGCATCATCGGCGGTGAACATCGCCGTCGCCAGCTTAAAGTCCTTGACCGTCCCGGCCTGCGCCCGACGCCCGACCGGGTGCGGGAAACCCTGTTCAACTGGCTGGCAGCGGATATCCCGGGTGCTCGCGTGCTCGACCTTTTCGCAGGCAGCGGGGTTCTTGGTCTGGAAGCGCTTTCACGCGGCGCGGCGCATTGCGATTTTGTGGAAAAAGATCCTGCAGCGGCCAACCTGATTCAACACAACATCGAATTGTTGCGCCTGGGCGAGCGGGCAAGCCTCAAACGCCAGGACGCGCTTGGCCTGCTCAAATATCCGCCCGAACAACCCTACGACCTGGTTTTTCTGGATCCGCCCTATGCCAGCGACTTGCTCGCCAAGACCCTGCCCCTGCTCAACCAGCCGGATTGGCTCAAGCCTGAGGCCATGGTTTTTATCGACCAGTCCGTCCGCCATGCTCCGCCCGCCTGTTTAACAAGCGGTGAACTGGGTTGGGAAAAACTACGCCAGGGTCAAGCAGGTGAGGTAAGTTATAGCCTCTTCCGCACAGCGAGCCTCACGCATGATTAAGCCCGCCAACCACCCCGTCATTTATCCGGGAACCTTTGACCCGATTACCTACGGGCATATCGACGTGATTCAGCGCGCCGCCCGGCTGTTTGGCCGGGTCATTGTCGCCGTGGCGGAAAACAGCAGCAAAAACAGCGTATTCAGTCACGCCGAGCGCACCGAAATGGCGCAAAGCGCCTTGCAATCCGCGCCCGGCGTTGAGGTCACGGCATTTAACGGCCTGCTGGTGGATTTTGTCACCCAGCACAACGCAACCACGGTCATTCGCGGCCTGCGCGCCGTGTCGGATTTTGAATACGAAATGCAGCTCGCCGCCATCAACCGCCGTCTGGATGCACGCATTGAAACCGTCTTCATGACCCCGGCCGAAAACCTGAACTTTTTGTCCTCGACCCTGGTGCGCGAAATCGCAAGGCTAGGCGGTGATGTGAGTGAGTTTGTCCCCGATAATGTCGTTGCTGCGCTGCGCGCCAAGTTTCGCTAACATCTCGCCCCCAACAGTTAGCAGCCTGCCAAACCAAACGCCCAAGGGAGAACCATCATGTCCCTCATGATTACCGACGAATGTATCAACTGCGATGTCTGCGAACCCGAATGCCCCAATGGCGCCATTTCGCAAGGCGACGAAATCTATGTGATCGACCCGAACCTGTGCACCGAGTGCGTGGGACACTATGACACCCCACAATGCGTCGAAGTCTGCCCGGTGGACTGCATTCCGCTCGACCCAGACCACAAGGAAACCCACGAGCAACTGCTGGAAAAATACCATCGGATTAACGGGTAATTCTTTCGTCACCGCGGCTCAAATCATTCGCTAAACTCACCGTTGTTTTTTTAACTCAAAGGAGATCGATCATGGGCGTACTCGTCGGCCGCCAGGCCCCCAACTTCACCGCCTCCGCCGTGCTCGGCAATGGCGAAATCGTTGAAAACTATCATCTGTCCGATGTCATCAAGGGCAAGTACGCGGTGATCTTTTTCTATCCGCTGGACTTCACCTTCGTCTGCCCGTCCGAGCTGATCGCCTTCGATCACCGCATCGAGGAATTCAAGAAACGCAACGTCGAAGTGATCGGCGTCTCCATCGACTCCCACTTCACCCACAACGCCTGGCGCAACACCCCGATCGACAAGGGCGGCATCGGCGCCGTGCGTTATACCCTGGTCGCCGACATGAACCACGCCATCTGCAAGGCTTACGATGTTGAAACCCCCGACGGCAACGTCGCCTTCCGCGGCTCCTTCCTGATCGACAAATCCGGCACCGTGCGTCACCAAGTGGTCAACGACCTGCCGCTGGGTCGCAATATCGACGAAATGCTGCGCATGATCGATGCCCTGCAATTCACCGAGCAGCACGGTGAAGTCTGCCCGGCGGGCTGGAAGGAAGGAGACAAGGGCATGAAGGCCGACCCGCAGGGCGTGGCTGACTATCTCGCCAGCGAAGCCGGCAAGCTTTAATTCGTAAGCTTTTTGCGTACCTTGCAAAGCGCGGCCAGCTCCGCGCTTTTTCATTTTCTGATTCGAACCATGCGACGCCTTCTGCTTATTCTCGCAAGCTCAGGTTTACTCCACGCCTGCCAAGCCATGTCGAACGGCTCGACCAGCCCTTCGCCGGGGTCAGGCCGCATTGACGAAGCCAGCGGGCTCACCCAATCCATGCAGCATCCAAGTCTGTACTGGACACATAACGACAGCCGCAATGTCTTCGACTCCAAACCAAGCGAGCCCATCCTGTTTGCCATTGATGCCCAAGGGCAGCTTAAGGGCGAACTATGGCTGGCCGGACTCAAACCCTACGATTGGGAAGGCATTGCTCACTTTAAACAGGCCGGGCGTGCCTATCTGCTGATTGCTGACATCGGAGACAACCGCGCCAGACGCCAGCACGGCATCCGCCTGCACGCCGTGCAGGAGCCCGCGTCCATCAAGGGCACCATGCACCGCAAGCCCGCATGGACGCTGGAATTACGCTACCCCGACGGCGCACGCGACGCTGAAGATCGGAAGAGCACACGTCTGAACTCCAGTCACGTCAGTCAATCT
>CALKWL010000283.1 GCA_938004235.1 uncultured Gammaproteobacteria bacterium | reverse complement strand
ACGAGAGTGACTGACGTGACTGGAGTTCAGACGTGTGCTCTTCCGATCTCCATATTGCGTGCGCATTTTCGAAACCATCGGCCAAATCCCTCGCGAGAACCAAATTCTCTGCGAGGTAACGAATGAAGCATTTAGATTGATCAACAGCGAGAAGCTCCCCGCCACAGGAAAGCTTGCTGGTATCGATAGATGCGTCAGTCGACCAGATCAAGTTCGGAAAGTCTCGGCCGCTAGAGACATATACCAACTTTCCTGGCGATACGCCGAACAGCTTCGCGATTGAACTCAACCTCTCATTCTTCGCTACGATACTTTCACTTTCCACCGCCACCACAGAACGTACCGCCAAGGGTTGCAATGTTAGCATACAAGCAACAAGCACTCTAAGCCTCATCTGCTACTCCGAATTTAGTAGACATGAAATCTTGGTCACCCAAAATGGTTTGGCTAAACACCTATTCGTTGAAGTAGTATCGTTCGCAATCCACCTCGCCGGTCACGAGATTACATTCTGCAAGTACGCCGCTTCCGCTCAAAGCATCTAAAATCCTTGTTCCCTGAAGCCAGAAGCCGGGCAAGGCATCAGTACTGAAAGCGCTATATCTCATTGCACAGTAGTTCAAGACAAAATCATTGCCGCACGGCGCAAAGCATGCCAAGGCGTCGTCCCTTGCAATTACGGAAGAGGGAAGCCCTTGAAAGTGATTCGCCGCATCTGAATCTAGTGCAGACGCAAAAGCATTTAGATCGACCGGCGAACCTGGCGACAGGCGGGCCTTCAGAACTCCCCTGGAAATGACCCAGTCAAAAACAACCAAGAAGTACGCCCGATACTCGTAGGAGCCGTCGCGCCATTGCAACTCGCTAAGTTTATTAAGAAAGACATGATTCCTGAACTGATCGAGAGGTACCCCCAAGAGACTTGGCGCATAATCTAGCCAAGCTTGAAAGAAGATTGACAAGGGACCAGATAGAGGACGGCACTGGTCATTGGGACATGTCCAGTAGAAGGGGATGCCCGAACACGAATCGTAAGGAGTTGGACTCCTACTCCAAGGCTCGGAACAACTATATTCGACATCATTGCAGGAAATCAGTGTCTCAACTTCTCCAATTTCTATGGCAACCTGATCGTTACTGATGTTGAAATCATCGCGCATGACATCATCCTGAGAATGGACCTCGCGAAAATCACTGTTTATGAGACCTTCCGAACAACAACCACTGATGACGAGGGCTAGGCAAAGCAATCCCCATGCTTTCGCTAAATGTAGGGCAAGCGCTGCACTTCCAATGGTTGAACAACAGCGAGGCTCATCGAGCTTTCGATTGGACGGCGATTCTGGGCAAGCCAATTCGCACATTAGCGTCACCATAAGTCAAGAACCCATCCCAGCCATTCAACTTGTGGCAGCAATCAGGCCACGGGTGGATTATCTGCAAAGGACAGTTCTATTGCAATGGAATCTTAACCATCGCGGCGCAATCTGGGAGCGAGTAGGAAAATTGTAGGTACGAAGAAGGGGGCATGACGGCCTGAGCGGGTTGCATCAAGGCCATTGGATTCTGCTGGTGAACCGTTGACGATGTGGTTGCGCCTAGCCGAATCCTGAGCGTGTAGGAATCATCATCCACCAAATAGGCTGGCGACGGGGATAGCGAGAGAGGTCGGACGGACAGTACCGATGCATTGGTTCGCTTGGGCGAGGTGAAACGCTGTACTTGGCGGCTGGACCGCGGGGGAATCGGGCCGCAAATGGCGGCGGAGCGTGCACGGAGGCCTTCTCCGCGTGTCCGCGGAGCGGATTTCGAGTGTGCCGAGTGCCGTTGCTGGAACCGCCGGCGGCGAGGCGGCTTGGTGACGTCCTAGTGCTGACGCAGAACGCGATGTGCCGCCGCTGTTCAGGGCGGCCCTCGGGCGGGGTCGTGACTGCCGACGTCATCGCCCGCGCTGTGGGTCCCCCAGTCGGCGTCGCATCCGTCCCATCCGGCAGACCGCTCGCCGGTGCCGCATTCGGACTCCCAGTCGATCCGCCGCAGGGGTGCGACGGGCATCGGGGTGGCGGGCAACTTCAGGTGTTCGAGGATCCGCCGGACGACCGTGGGGTCGGTCAGGAAGGCGAGGACGACCAGGGGGCGGTGGGACGGGCACCGGGGAC
>CALKWL010000282.1 GCA_938004235.1 uncultured Gammaproteobacteria bacterium | reverse complement strand
GGGCTGGCAGGCCCGATGTGTTATTCTTATCATCGGCTGGTGAGAATGTAATCCTGGTGCGTTCTTAACCAGCCGGTGGCCTAAAAACTGAATAGGAGAAATGACAGCTATGAGTGACTTACCGGACGTGGCAGCGTCCACACAATCTCCCTGTACACAATTGGAACCATTGCCCAACGACCGTCCCTGGCATGAGTGGCGCAGACTGGATGAAGAACACCCCGAGGATAACCAGAGGGTGATTTTTTGGTTTGATGGAGACGCATTTATGGGCGTTTTCTCGGCTGAAACCATGCGCTTTTATGTAGGCGGCCAGACGTTGCTGCAAGCGCTTTACTGGATGCCGGCACCATCTGGCCCAGGGCAGGGGGGTGCCTAATGCAATGTCATACCCTTGTTGGCGGAATCAAAAAGCGCAAACGCTCATGGACATCCCGAAAAAGAGCAAAGATCGGGCTGAGAAACGCGGCAAAACTCCATGGCTTCAACCCTGATGATTATGAGGTTTACCGATGCCGTGAATGTCGTGAATACCATTATGGACACAAGGAAACAGAAGAAGTCCGGACGGCCGTAATGGGGCAGGGGGGAGTGGCTTATGCGTAGGAAACTCGATCTTTATGAAACTGATGGGCTGCTAACCAGGCACCTGCTACGGCGGGTAAATATTTGCGGTCGTATTGTAGAACCCGCTGCCGGGCCTGGCGCAATTGCCCGAGTCTTTCTTGGCTACGAAGTTATCACCAATGACATTGATCCTCAGCATCCAACACATTTTCATGGCGACGCTACCGATCCCTTCCACCCGATGTGGAATAAACCTTTTGGCGAAGCCCAGTGGGTTAAAGATGAAAGCGAACTGGTGCCCCCTGAGCGGCAGAAAAGGTTTCAGCCCGATTGGGTAATCGCCAATCCACCTTTCAATGAGGCCCACAATATTCTCCCGCTGGCCTACAGTGCGGCGCAGGTGGGTGTGGCTTTCTTGCTGCGCCTCTCCTATCTGGAACCGTGCGGTAATCGTGGTGCCTGGCTACAGGCCCATGCCCCTTATATGACCAACCTGATCATCTTTGGGCAGCCACGGCCGTCCTTCACTGGCAACGGCCGTACAGACAATGTGACCACAGCCTGGATGGTGTGGCGTAAGCCTCATCTTGTTCCGCTGGAAAACAGTACGAAGATGGACTTTGTACCCAACTGGAAGGAGTTAGCCAATGAGCGGCGTTAGTTGGTCTCATGAAGATTTAGCTGAATATTTGGAGCGCTTTGGTTCAGACAAGCAAGATATTGTGCCTCTAGATGACCTCTCCGATTTGGATGATTACTTGCAAACGTACAGCCGCAAGGCAAAGGCCGCGGCCTCGCAGCAGCTCGGATCCGAAGGGGAAGATGTTGCCGAAACTGCGCTCAAGGCTTACGGGGTGGAGATGGTAGAGCAAATTGCCACGCCATACATAATCAGTGACAGGCGGGAAGATGGCTGGGTGCGTATCAAGCGTAAAGCCAAAGTGAGCGGGGATCGGCGTGGTGTGATGGCTGATGGCAGCGGCCGCCGTGTGCTGGCAGAAGTAAAGTCAACCAATGGGGATCGCATCGTTTGGAGCCGGCTTGAAGATCATCAAGTCATAGCCCTTGACAAAAACAACCGGCTAAAAGCCGTCTCTCTCTTGGTATTGGTATTCAGCCAGCAAGCGTATGTGCTGCGCTGGCCAGTAGAAGGGTTTGGCCCTCGGAAAAGCATCACCCAGGAGCAGGCCATTGGGCTACAATGGGATGGAAAAGAATAAAAACGAACGGCCGTGGGAGGAGCTTCTTCCAATATTTACCCCTGCCACTATTTACGACATAGCAAAAGCGTATAAAATAAACTATGTGGCGCTTTTGCAATGGTTTGATGTCTACGTGGCCACATTTCATCAAGGTCCAGACGCGTTCATCCCTTGGTACAATAAACAAATAGCTCGATGGGAACTTGGTTTAATGTGTTTCAAGCCAACAGCGCCGCATGTTATGTATCCTTCTCTGTCAGAAGGAGCAGACTGGCTCTATAAACATCCAGCCTGGAACGGTCACGTTCCAAGAAAGGAGCAGAGGCATGGAAATGGGTGCGGTACGCCAGCGTTTGCTGGACGCAGCTGAGATAACCGATTGGGTAGAGTTTGTAGATCTGTGGGAGGACGCTACCAGCCGGCAGCGTCCAGACTGGACATTGCCTTTTATTGGGGGAGCAGCCATATCGAAACAAGCAATTGATGAAATAGGCATAGCTGCTGCCGTGGGGGCGCTTCAGCTCTCAATTATCCTGGTGGACAACATTCTCGATGATGATGATGGGCCGCACACTGTATGGGGAGCAGGAAAAGTAAGTAATTTAGCCCTGGCCTTTCAAGCAGCAGCATTCGCCTGTGCTATGACGGTTTCTGATAATTTTGGAATCGTGGAAGCAATACTTAGCCAGATGGAAACGGCCGCTCTTGGCACTGCATACGGGCAGCATTGTGATGTAATTACCCCGTTATCGGATGAAGCGGAATACTGGCGGGTCGTCCGGGCCAAAAGCACCCCGTTTTATGGGGCCACCCTGGCGCTCGGTGCGGCCGCAGCTGGCGGCAGCGCGGAGCAGGTTGATTTACTGCATCGGCTAGGTTTACTGATAGGTGAGGCGGTGCAGGTCACCGATGATCTTGTAGATGCTTTGGCCGTTGAGCCAAGCCCGGACTGGATGAAAAGGCGTCAAAATCTGGCTATTTTATTCGCTACGTGCAAAAAACGGGCCAACCCATTACAATCCCTATAGGGATTGTGTTTTGTATTGCAGCTCTCTTGTTTGGTGGATTGGCGAATCTGTTACTTTACAGACTAAGCGGCTACATCCACGCCAGGCGAGGGGGACGTGCGTTTCAAGCAGTGATGAGGCAAAAAGAAGGAAGGGCGACTAATGAGCACTGGAGGCAGCAGCAGGGGTAGCAGCAACCCCAAATATCCAGGGTTAACGAAAACCAAGATGGGGTCGTTGTGGCAAGAAATCAAACTTGGTATTGGGGTCTTGTGGAAGGTTAGTCGAGGAATAGTCACCTATCGTGACAAATACGCAGCCTTTAGAAACAAGTGGGGGCCGAGGCCTCCGCGCTCCGACAAGGACTGGTTGCAATTTTGGCAGGAATTCGTATCATTAGAAGATGATCTATCCTCTCTCTCAACTGAACTCCTGGACGCGCATAATGTGATGCGCCTGGCTACAGATGAGGGCATGGAGATAGTCAGACTCAATGGCATAGATGATGGGGAAATTGTTGTTGATCCCATTGCCTACCAGGAACGGTCACTCCTAAGAGTGAAACAAATCGTAGATAACAGGAACGAATGATCGGGTATTAGCCCGACGTCGTGGCAGCGACGGAGACGATAATGATGACAGCTACCGGCGATATGTTCGCCCACCAACATTTATATCCACTGCATGTAGCAACTGAGAACAAACACGGCCGTAAGGATTAGCTTACGGCCGTTTCGCTTTCTGGCGTTTATTTGCAGAAAGTAAATCGAAATAGTTGCTATGTGCAGAGAATATGCCCAGGCGTGCTGGGCAGCTCGGCGATCTGTTCGGGCTTCTCTGCATTGCCATTCAACATGGTGGGGGCATGGGCGCTTTAGCTCGCAGCCCCTAAAAACACAAAAACCGCCCCGGCGGCCAACCTGGCGGTTTACTGTGTTCAGCCTATAGATTTTTTTGAACGCCCCTTCAATGGGGAGGGGGGTATTTTGTTACCTACCCTAAATCGTTCAAAAACGACACAGAGGATTATAGCAAACATGACAGCTAAAAACAACAAGATAGAGGATGGCAGAATCCGCTTGAACAAACGGGGAAGTGCTGAATTGTTCATTACTAACCGCAGGCCCTTTTGCGACTCCCGATTGTCCTGGGGGGCTAGAGGGCTTCTTGCCTTTATGCTGAGTTGCCCTAATTGGCAAGGCACCGATGATTCCCTGATTGACTTAGCCCCGTCTGGTGCGCACAAGTTAAAAGCTATGCTGGGCGAACTTAAAAACACTGGATACGTGCACCGGTATCGACAAAATGACCAAAGTGGACAGTTTGTTTGGATCACCGAAGTTTACGAAAGA
>CALKWL010000281.1 GCA_938004235.1 uncultured Gammaproteobacteria bacterium | reverse complement strand
GATTGACTGACGTGACTGGAGTTCAGACGTGTGCTCTTCCGATCTCTCCCCGACCTATGGTTACGCCTCGCAGTACAGTAACGCCAGCCGCTATCCATACGTCATCACAAATTTTCACGCCACGTCCTCCCAAATCGATTGACTTCGGATGACCATATGTGGCGATGTGCCGGAAGTGGCGGTGGCGTAGCTTTGCTGATAGAGGATGCGTGTGATTGTCAAAAATATTGGCATTATGTGAGATCATGACTCGATTGCCGATATCGATGGCTTCGGCCGACCATATGCGTGAACCCTCCCCAATGTAACACCACTCACCAATCGCAATATGCCCACCATTGGCGAACACCAGCAATTCGCCATTGATGATTGACCTTGATCCAATCTTAATCTGGTTTGAATGCTGCCCAACGTTCACGATCTGGGCGGTCCGGCCCAGATGAGCGCCAGATGCTATCAAGCAGGTAGGCCGCCTCAACAAACGCTTTAGCACCAATTTCAAATGCATCTATATCTCATACAACGGAAAAACAACGAAAAAAAACATCAACCCCGACCGAGTTAAGCATCATCACTCCGACGACTCCACAATCGTCAAGAAGGCCTTCCACTGAATCTCTTTCGAATAATTTGTCGACATCAGACTATGGCCGTTCTGTGCAAGACGTTGACGTCCCGCCCCATCTTTCAGCAGAGCACGGATACGTTCCAAGGCTTCGACAGGGTTGTGATATGTGACCATGCTCTCGCCGTCAACAATTCCTTTCGGGTAATTTCCATCATCACTGACCATGAGCGCTCCACAGCCCATGGCCTCAAAGCACCGCATGTTCCCACGATCCGCACCCGCCATATCGATGGCGCAGTTCAGCACGATTTTGGCCCTGGAAAGCGCTTCATAAAGATCTCGGCCAAAGACAGGTTTTTTGGCGGTCGCGCGGATTTTTGCAGGCTGCCGATGTTTCCCAATTGGCAAAAGTAGACCAAGGGGTGACTCTGCCAGGCGCGTCATTCGGGATTTATCAAGATGAAAATCCACTCGAAATTCGCCGGCTAGGCTCGCTACGGCCTCGAGCAATTCGGCGCGCCGGCGATGGTGCCGAGTATAACCGCCGACAAAAAGTACATCAACGGGCCGACTCTGACGAATTGCGTAAGAGTCCATGACCGTGTCGTGAGCGGGAGAGAAGTAAGCTGCGCGCCAGCCCTGCTGTCGATAGCCCTTTAAGATACCCGGAAAGTTGCACAGTACGCCGTGATAAGCCGAGAAATCAGCTCCTGGCGAAGGCGCTGCACGCCATGCGAAGCTGCGCCGCACGCAGCCGGGCAGCTTCCGAACAAAGTCGCTTCCATAACGCATAGGGTCTAAGTTGTAGAAGACTTCGGTTCGATGGCTCTCAATTTGCGAGAGCAGAATATTTTCAAGTGAGCACCTACTAGGCAGACCGTTTTCTTCGGCCCACAGACGCTGGGCAGCTTCATCATCGCCGTTGGCGAAGAAGGCATTTGGGTCTCCGTCTAGTATGGGTTTCAGAAAATGGGCAGCACCGTAACGATCAGCAAGGAACTTCGAAATCCATGCACGGAAGCCGCTCTGTCCATGGCGGAGAACGCTTAAGCGTTTAAGGTAAGCTGGATAAATACCAGAATTCTGAAAAACACGCATAGAGGATCAAAAATCCAGTCAGGATGGGGTGGGGTCTATAGATACACGCCAAGGCCACCGCCATTCCAACAACGCTATCAAGGGCAGAATAAGGAGCAAGCCTCCGGTCAATAAAGCCGTCTGAAATGCGGTAGACAACCCAATGAAAATACCGTAGTGACCGAGCCCCAACCCGGCGATTGTAACTAACGTTCGACCGCGCCTAGTGATCAGCTGAATATCAATCAAACGAAGCAGGAAACCAAATGCCAACGACGTCGCCAGCACACCGCTCCATGAAAAGGCAGCCCACGCATTTGCCATGAACATAGCCGTTGTCGAGGACCCTGGTACGCCTCGATGCAGCTCAGCAACCCGCCAGAAGTTGGCTTGAAGGGGTTCTGTGCCCAATAATGTTGCTAGCCAGCGAATGTCGTGCCCTAGAGTATGAGGCAGTTGTTGAGGAAAAGCGGCGAAGTACTCAAGAATGCTTTCATTCGGAATCATGAAAACCCGGTAGAACAAGAAAATCAACGATTGCGATACGCCACCGAGGTTAGAGTTAGCGACAAAAGTCATCAGAGAAAACAGTACCCCCCCTCCCCCCCCCAGTAGCAGCATAGAACGCAAAGAGACTTGAAGTGATCTCCTAGCCATTTCAATCACGAGCAGTTGCAATACAAAAACTGCAGCGGGGGCCTTACTCAAGGTAGCGAGTTTGGCTGCAAAGACAAGAAAAATTATAGCCCATGCAAGCCAACGTATGCCGTACTGATTACCCTCCCGCCACCAAGCCAAGAGGCAGAATGCCATAAACGCCAAAAAGGTACAGAGCATCAGGTTGAAAGCATAGATCTGGCTCCCCCCCATTTCTCGGCGCATCGCGATTTTCTCGAACTCACCCGCCCGGGTAAAAAAATAGGAATAAACCTTTAGCAGTTGCCCGTCATGAGCCATGAAGTACAGCATGAACAGGATGGCGAAACCTGCAGCAATTATAAGCCGCGCTGTCATCTCACGCTTCAATGGCAGGACTTGCGTAGCACCCCAGCGGCGCATTGCTTCCACTTGAGTGGCTGGGCTATGGTTACTTACTTTGTCAGCCAGCCAAACACCCACACAAACCAAGGACATTGTCAAAGCAAGAGCAATGTCCATGGTGCTGATTACCTCCGGATTAATCAAGGCTGCATAAATGCGGTCATGAAAATTACTGGACAGTTGGTTCAGCGCTTTGTCTTGACCACCACCCCATGCTTTGTTGTACATGCCGAAAAGGGCCCCCTCACCAAGACCCCACTGACGCGTGTAGTACCAATACGCCGGTCCATGAAAGAGGAACAGTAACCCTATCGCCGTCGAACTAAGAGACAAAGTGAGACGAACGTAGCGCAATAGGAACGCAAAAGTCGCTCCGCAGCAGAAAAAGAAGAAGACAAGACTGACTGTCATTTATTTCTTAGAAATGACCGCGCGCGAAGCAGACTTTTGATATCTCGGAATGCCGCAAACAGATGCAAGTTATTGGGATAATCCTGATGTCGCTTAAGCGGCGATTCAAGGCATTCCATCAACTCCACCTCTGTAAAGCCCAATTTTTTCGATACAAACTTGATATCACGCCTAGTTTGTTGGTCCGAGATAGGCGGGTGCTCGAGTTCATCCAGTGCGGCTGAAGATCGGAAGAGCGTGGTGTAGGGGAAGAGGGTAGGTCTCGGGGGTCGCCGGATCATCAAAAAAAAAAAGAAAAAAAAAGAGAAAGAAAAGGGAGTGGACCTAGAGGGAGCACACCAAACTGACGAGTGACAGA
>CALKWL010000280.1 GCA_938004235.1 uncultured Gammaproteobacteria bacterium | reverse complement strand
CAGCGCGATGCCCGGATTGCCTTGCGAGGCTGCCAGCGCCGACACCACCATCTCCGGCGCGGAGGTACCGAAGCCGACAATCACCATGCCGATCAGCAGCGGCGGCATTCCGAAATGACGGGCGGTGGAGGCCGAGCCCTCTACGAAACGGTCGGCGCTCCAGACGAGGAGCGCCAAGCCCAAAATTACAGCGATGAAGGCCATTGTCATACAGAACAAGAACTCCTTGAAAGCCGCCAAAGGTGCCAACTACGGACAGCACAATACGCCGAAAATTTGCTGCGCTTCACTTCCATCACATGAACAACCGATAAGCGTATGCATTACCTGGTAGAGACGGGACATTTGCAATTGTCCGAGCCAATCGCTGTGAATAGCGAATTGTCACCGGAACAGGATCATAAAGCGCGTCGTTATTCCAATCCATCTTCGTTAGAGCTAATGCCTCGTGCGCAGTCAGCTCCAAAGGCCCAATCCCCGCGTATCGAGTAAGACTGATCGGGCGAGGAATACTCTTTCCTCCTTGATAATAGTCTCCTCTCGACGAGGCACGCGGAGCATTTCCAGCTACCCACACCAATGCAGATACGCCGGAGTGTTGCAGCATAGTACCACGTGGTACTGGATAGCCATCAGGCTCACTTGGCCGATCTTTGTCCCGACTTTGTTTTAACCAGACTCCACGCCAACCAGGATTACTGGTTATCTCAACACACTCCACTTCAGGAACAGCGGATAACGCATCGAGAGCCCCCTCCAATTCCTCTGCTTTGAATGACGTGGTTTTGTGCACAACCAGTCGGCGTGGTAAAAATCCTCCATTCCGGCTTTGATAAAGGCTTAGGCTGCGGGCTAAAACCGCTCGCATATCGCTACGACTGAGGAAGGGATTACGCCGCGCACCATCAACATCTTTCACGGGATCACGAGCTTCGAATGCGACAAACTGCATGCCCCCACCATCCGCATCGAAAACCTGAGAACAGCAGGTCACATAATGTGCATCCTTAGGATTACCTCTCAGAGCATAGGCCAACCCGATGTAAGCGGTGTTATTCGGTACCCCGGGCAGCGGTGCAAGTTTCCAAGGAATGCCACCCGCTTTAACATACAGCGCGATCGACAAGCGCCAAGCCAATGATGCTTTGGAGCTGAATGAGAATACACGGTCGTTGATTACCTGGGTAGGAATGCCGTGTGACGCCCCAAGTGCCTTGAGTGCATCATGAGCATCAAAACCTGGCGCACGAAAAGCAGATTGCCAAGAATCGGGCAGGTAAACCATCAGCACATCAAACTGATCACGGACCAATGACAGACGCCCCATGCCATCTTTCATGGCGTGGAGCAATCTAACATGCGGAGGACCATCTGAACTCAAATCATCTGCCCATCTGATATGTGCTTCAGCCTGCGCTGCGACCAGAGGGACAGCAAATATCTTTTCAAAACCACGGAACGTTGGAACATATTCTTTGCGATCACTTGGTGTATGAGCGGATCGCAGAGTGTTGACCAAACTACGCAGATTAGCCCATGCCCCGGAAGGTGCCATCGTTGCGATGCGAAGCGAGGCTGTGTAGTTTTG
>CALKWL010000279.1 GCA_938004235.1 uncultured Gammaproteobacteria bacterium | reverse complement strand
TTCTTTGGTGACTTTCTTTGTGCAAGCAAAGAAAGTTACTCGCCCGTATCAATCATGTTCTGTGCGGAGTCGCAACGTAGAGACGGGCGAAATAATGCCACCGGACTTGAACGAATGGTGGATTTTTTCGCCCGTCTTGACGCAGACACTCCGTTGCAAATGAACTTGGCCACGGGCGAGTTACTTTTCTTGCTTGTGCAAGAAAAGTAACCAAAAGAACACACCCCTGAGGAGCCGCCCTTCGGGCAAGCCGTGAACGCAGCGCCTACGGCAAGGCCGTCCCGACGCAACATCCATGTTGCGACGGGACTAAACAGGCCATCCATGGCCTGTTTACCATGCCTTCGGCACTCCGTTCACGGCGACCCCACACGGGGAAGTTGAAAACCGAAATCCAAATCCGCGCATTTGGCGCGAGTGTCAAATTAAATGAACATATCATCAAGACAACAAAGGCGCTGGACTTGCACCCAACGCCTTGATGTCAGCTCGTCGCAACGTAACAAACTTACTTACGCAGACCCAGCTTGGCGATCAGCGCACGGTAACGCTCAACGTCCTTGCCCTTGAGGTAGTCCAGCAGCTTGCGGCGCTGGTTGACCAGATGGATCAGACCACGACGGGAATGATTATCCTTCTTGTGGGTCGCAAAGTGCTCGGACAGGTATTGGATACGCGCGGTCACCAGGGCAACCTGCACTTCGGTAGAGCCTGTGTCATTTGCGTCACGGCCAAATTCGGCAACGATTTTTGCCTTGTCTTCTACAGTCATTGTCATGTTTTTTTACTCCAGGGTGAGGTTGATAAAAAAGCCCAAATCGCAGACTGACAATCCGCAATCGGGTTAAAAACACTGCTTCGTTCCCTGCGCCTAAAGTGGCGCAAGCAAACGTCGCGGTGCCACCCGCCCGTCATCCAGGACTTCCCCCATACCCAGGAAGAGGTCGTCCGCCCCATAGATCTTGAGCCAGCCCGCAGTCGGTGCATGCGCTACAAACACGGGGTTGCCGTGGCGGATGTAATACGTGCTGTCGGCATCCAACTTGACGGAAGGATAATCCGGCAGCGCGGAATCGGTCGGCAGGATAACACGATCAAGCGCCTCCTGCCCTTGTGCGGCGAGCTGCTGCAAGGCTTCCAGGGTGTACATCACCGGGTTGGCGAGATACGCCCCAAGTCCCGTGCGTCGCAGGCTGGTGACGTGGGCGCCGCAGCCCAGCGCCGCACCAATATCCTCAACCAGACTGCGCACATAGGTTCCCTTGCTGCAACGCATGCTCAGACAAAGCTCGTCGCCCGCAAAACGATCCAGCGTGATCCAGTCAAAACGCACCTTGCGCGGCTTGCGCTCAACTTCGATGCCTTGCCTGGCCAGGTCGTACAGTCGCTTCCCGTCGTGCTTCAGCGCGCTCACCATCGGCGGAACCTGCTCGATGTCGCCGACAAAACGCGCCACCACTGCCTCAACCTCGCTCTGCGCGAAGACGGGCACCGGACGCTCTTCGATCACGATGCCATCGGCATCGCCGCTATCAGTGCGCTGGCCGAGGCGGGCGCACACGCTGTAGCTCTTGTCGGCATCCAGCAGCAGTCCCGACACGCGCGTGGCCTTGCCGAAACAGATGGGCAGCAAACCGGTCGCCAGCGGATCCAGGCTGCCGGTATGCCCGGCTTTTTCGGCCTTGAACAAACGCTTGACCTGTTGCAAGGCGTAGTTGGAACTGACGCCGCGCGCCTTGTCCAGCAACACGATGCCCTGCAAGGGGCGCAGATCTTTCTTGCGCGCAGTACTCAAACGCGCCCCTCGTCGGGATCGGCCTCGGCAGGCGAATCCGGGGTTTCACTGTCGTCGCCCTCACGCAGGGCTTCATCACGCGCTCGCGCCGCGTGAATCACCGCACTCATGTGCAGGCCACGCTCAATCGATTCGTCATAGACGAACTTGAGCTGCGGCACCATGCGCAAGCGCATGACATGACTAAGCAGACTGCGCAGATAAGGCGTGGCCTCGTCCAGAATTTCCTGCGCCGCCTTGTGTTGCTCACGATCCAGCGTGGTGAAGAAAATCTTCGCCTGCGACAGGTCGCTGGTCACGCGCACCGCGGTCAAGGTCAGCATTTTCACGCGCTCATCGTGGATCTCGGCGCGGATGATTTGCGCCATCTCGCGCTGGATCTGATCAGCCACCCGCTGGTGACGTGGAACATGATGCGCCATGATTGAACCTCCTTACAGCGTACGCGCCACTTGCACGCGCTCGTAGCACTCGATCTGGTCGCCCGGCTGCACATCGTTATAGTTCTTCACCGCAATACCGCACTCGAAGCCATCCCTGACTTCGGATACGTCGTCCTTGAAGCGACGCAGCGATTCGAGTTCGCCAGTGTAGATCACCACGTTGTCGCGCAACACGCGAATCGGGTTGCCGCGCTTGACAGAACCCTCGACCACGCGACAACCCGCCACCGCGCCAAACTTGGGCGAACGGAACACATCGCGCACTTCTGCCGTACCAATGATGCGCTCGTGCATTTCGGTACCCAGAAGACCCGTCATAGCCTGACGCACGTCGTCGAGCATCTCGTAAATGATGCTGTAGTAACGGATTTCCAGCCCATTGCTATCGGCCACACGACGCGCACCGCCATCAGCGCGCACATTGAAGCCGATCACTACGGCGCCTGACGCCACCGCCAGGTTGATGTCCGACTCAGCAATACCGCCCACGCCGCTGGCCACCACGTTGACTTTGACATCCTCGGTAGACAGCTTGACCAAGGCATCGCGTATCGCCTCGGCGGAGCCCTGCACATCGGCCTTGACCAGAACATTCAGGGTTGCGGAGCCTGATTCTTTCATCTGATCGAAGATATTCTCCAGCTTGGCCGCCTGCTGCGTCGCAAGCTTGCCTTCGCGCGCCTTGGCCTGTCGGTACATGGCCATGTCACGCGCCTTGCGCTCCTCATCCATCACCATGAAATCGTCCCCGGCACGCGGGGTACCGGACAGACCAAGAATCACAGCGGGAATTGACGGACCGGCAGATTCGATGGATTTGCCGTTTTCATCCAGCAGGGCGCGCACGCGCCCATATTCAGTACCGGCAAGCACAATGTCGCCCTTGCGCAGGGTTCCGCCGCGCACCAGCACGGTTGCCATGGCGCCGCGACCCTTGTCCAGGCTGGACTCAATGACCGTACCGCGCGCCGTACCTTCCACCGGCGCCTTGAGTTCAAGCACCTCGGCCTGAATCAGAATCGCATCCAGAAGATCATCCACCCCCAGCCCCGTTTTGGCCGAAATATTCACGAACTGCGTATCACCGCCCCACTCCTCGGGAATCACGGACAACTGCACCAGCTCGTTGCGCACCCGATCCGGATCGGCGTTCGGTTTATCGATCTTGTTTACGGCAACAACCAGCGGCACGCCTGCGGCCTTGGCATGATTGATCGCCTCCTTGGTGGTCGGCATCACGCCGTCATCGGCGGCCACCATCAGGATCACGATATCCGTCAGCTTGGCGCCGCGCGCACGCATGGCCGAGAACGCCTCGTGACCCGGGGTATCGAGGAAAGTAATCACGCCCTTAGGCGTTTCAACGTGGTAGGCGCCGATGTGCTGGGTAATCCCGCCCGCTTCACCCGAAGCGACCTTAGTGCGGCGAATGTAGTCCAGCAGCGAGGTTTTACCGTGATCGACATGACCCATCACAGTAATAATCGGCGCGCGGGCTTGCAGCGCACCTTCCGACACGGAGGCCAGCAGCTCGTTTTCCAGATCCGACTCGGACTGCGGCTTGGCGATATGCCCCATTTCCTCGACCACCAGGGTGGCGGTGTCCTGATCAATGCTCTGGTTAATGGTCGCCATGACGCCCATGCCGAACAGGGTTTTGACCACTTCCACCGCCTTGACCGCCATTTTGTTGGCCAGATCGGCCACGGTAATGGTTTCAGGAATCGAAACCTCGTGCACCACGGCAGCCGTCGGCTTTTCAAAGGCATGTGCCTGAGGCTTGCCCTGCCCCTTGCCGCGACGCCCGGCACCGCGGTGACCGCCCTCCTCCTCACGCAGGTAATCTGCCTTGCGGCCGCGGCTGTCGCTGGCCTTACCCGCCGATCCGCGCGGCTTTTCATCGGCCACAGCGCGACGCGGCGGCGCGCCTGCGGGAGCGCGTCCCGGCACAGCCCCGCCTGCTGGCGGACGGCGTGAGGGCGCAGCACTGCCGCCCGGGGCAGCGCCTGAGGGGCGCGCCGCCGCGCCAGACGCGGGGCGTGCACCTGAAGCCGGGGGACGGCGTGTATCATGCCCAGGCGTTGCCGCCGATTTTACAGGCGGCTTGCCCACGGGCGGCTTGGCGGCTGGGCGACTTTCCAAGCGCTCAGCAGGCGCCATCGACCGAGCCTCAGCCCTAGGCTCAGGCTTGCTTGCTACGGGCTCAGGAATCTCTTTCGTAGGGGCTTTGGCTGGCACAGACGCCTCAGTCGGCGCATTTGCTGCGACGTTTGCCGCCATGACCTCCTGAGCCGTCTCGACAACCGGGATAACCGGGGCAGACTCAGCGAGTTTCGCTGGCTCGGTCTCCTTGATGACCGCCTCAACAGGCGCGACGGATTGCGCCGCCTGTTGCGCCGCCGCCTGAGCTTGGCGACGCGCCTCCTCCTCTGCGCTCAAACGCGCTGCGAGCTGTTCGGTTTGCGACAACGCCTCCCTGGCCGCATCCTCAGCTGGCGTGCGCTGCACGTAGCGACGCTTTTTGCGGTACTCGA
>CALKWL010000278.1 GCA_938004235.1 uncultured Gammaproteobacteria bacterium | reverse complement strand
TCACAATTACGGCCGATATTACCCAGGCTTACACCAGCCCAGCATAGGGCTGTTTTTGCCTCGTTTTGCAGCGGGGCATTTTTTATAGTAAAAGTGGTTCCAAATGTTCTCTAAATGGAGGAAACAAGATGGATTTACAAACGATTTACGCAACAGTCCAGCCCGGAATGCCTTACGTGGGCTTTGTCTTGGGCTTCATTGCCCGGATTCTGATCCCTTATCTGCTGGAAAAGATGAGCAGCCCTGAGCCGATGACCTTTGATTGGGTCTATGTGCGCGGGCAGGCAGCCGGGGCGCTGGTGGCGTTTATTCCCACCTTAGCGGGCGGCGCTGTTCTGGCAGAGATTGGCGCGTTGGGGTGGGGGGCTGCGTTTGCCCTGGCCTACTTCGGGGCGGACATCGGCCGTGGCGTACAAAAGGTGCGTACTCCCGTTAGCTAATGATTTCACAACCCGATGGCCTCATGTGGGCCACGATTGTTTTCTTTTTTCTGGCAGGCGTTGTTAGCCTGGCACTAGGGGCGGCTGGTTATTTCGTGCAGAAACGGCCGTTCCTGGTGCCATTGCTGGTTGTCACGGTGGGCGTGGTAGACATTCTGTTTGCCGTGAAGTACGCCCAGATTGTCGTGCCTGGCTTCCCCGGTGGGCCAGAGCCATCTGCCAGTATACGGCCGTTTCTCTTCGCCATTAGCCTGGTGATGTTGTCGGTCCCTTTTGGCTTTTACATCACAGGTGACCGGGAACTGCGCATTACCCGTAAACATGCCGAAGAGTTGCGGGCCAAGCGGGACGTGGCCCAATTTGCCGAAGAGAAGTTGAAGGATCGGCTTGATGCGGCCTACACCCAGAACGCCGAGCAGCAGCAGCAGTTTGCCCAACTCAAGCAGCTCATCATCACCAACGTGCGCCACGAGCTGCAAACCCCCATGTCAATCACACTCGGCTACATTGACATGATTATTCACGGCACATTTGGGGAGGTGGTTGGCACCAAGCTGCACGACCCGCTGACCACCGTCCACAAAAGCACCCGGCGCATGTCGGCCGTCGTGGAGCGCATGGTGAACACCTGGCGCGAACCTGCGTTCCGGGTCACGGATATGGCGGTTGTTGGTCGGCAACTTCTGGATGACCCGGACATCTGGCTAAACACCCGGCGCAATCCCGCAGACATCACCATCAGCAGCGACATCCCCGATCACCTGTTTGTCATTGGCGACACGGAGATGCTGCGCACGGCCGTTTTTGAGCTGCTGAATAACGCGCTCAAGTTTGGCGCGACTGAGGTGCATCTGACCATGTTTGAGGAAGATGGCGAGGTGGTAA
Source organism: uncultured Gammaproteobacteria bacterium (assembly GCA_938004235.1). GTDB lineage: Bacteria > Pseudomonadota > Gammaproteobacteria > Halothiobacillales > Halothiobacillaceae > Thiofaba. The sequence continues at coordinate 1,884 of CALKWL010000278.1, read as the reverse complement.
CCCAGGTGCGCGACAACGGCATTGGCATTAGCCGCAAATATCACCGGCAAGTTTTTGAGCCGTTATTTCAGATCCGAATGGACTCGAAACGGCCGTTTGAGGGCGCGGGCATGGGGTTGGCCGTGGTGGAATCCGTGGCTCACGCGCATGATGGGCACGCGCTCGTGCAGCAAAGCCGATTAGGGCAGGGGGCAATCTTTAACCTGATTATCCCCGCCAACCAATCAGGGGTATCGCAATCGTGACAGACGACGCCGCCAAGATTATCGCCAAGCTGGAAATGCTGGAAGCGAAGTTGGGGCAGTTGACCAACGACGTGCAGTCGTTACGGCGCGAACTGCCTCAGTTGCGTGGTGATTTGACGCTGGTGCTGGCGCGGCAGAACTCAACCATCCACTCCAATAAAAAAAAATCGACCGCATCGCCGGTGGCATTAGCCGATTTTATCACCGCCTGAAAAAGCTGGAGGAAGACATTGGTTTCCTGCGCTCACTGCTTAAACCAGACACCGGAAAACTGCAAGCCCGCGCCACGTTCCATGACCAGATGGCCAGCCTCTTCAACATGGATGAGATGCACCAGATTTGTTTTGACCTGGACGTGCGCTTTGATGCGCTGCCGGGAAAGACTGTCGGGGAAAAGGCGCGTGAGCTTTATCTGTTTATGGAGCGTCGTGGCGATTTGTACCGGTTAGTGCGGGTTTGCCAGCAGGAACGGCCGTCGGCTAACTGGACGATTACATAGGAGCACACATGGCATTTAACAAAATCGGGTTCCATTTTGGCAGTGAAGCGACTGCCACCGGCTGGGGGCCATACGTTCGCGCTTTGGACGCGGCGGGTGTTCCGGCCGTGCTGATGAGCATGGCGGGGGAAGGCTTTGGCGACATTTACGGCTGCTGGGAAAACGGCAGCACCGTGCCGCACGTGGCCTGCATCCGCTACGGCGGTGTGCAGGGCAACCACGATGTGCCGCCGTATGGCACCAACCAGCGACAAGCGGCCGTCGATTGGTGGAACTGGTACAAGCCCCGCATTGGTGATGACGCCAAAAAGTACAAAGACCGCATTGTCCTGAAGATGGGCAATGAGCTGGACAAGAACCAGGCGGAATGGTTGGCAGGCTTTTACCTGGAGCTGTACGACATCCTCCAAAACGACGGTGAAGGGCCGTGGCGCATGGCGGCGTTTAACTACTCTGCTGGTGAGCCAGAGCCAGCCCATTGGCGCGGCCCTACGGTGCAGGAGTACCTGCGACTGTGCGCGGCGGATCGGGTGCATGCGGCCGTTGGCCTGCATGAGTATTCGTTGGCGGACATCCTGAACCGGGGCGATTTGTCCCACATCGGCCGTTTTACTGACCTGTTTTTAGCTTGCGATGAGGCAGGCATTGCCCGGCCTGATGTTTACATTCATGAGTTTGGCTGGAGGCAGGAGTGGGTACCTGGGGTAAATACGGCCATGAGCCAGATACCCTGGGCCGCTGAACTGTACGCCAGCTACCCAGAGGTGAAGGGGGCGGGGTTGTGGACGCTGCAAGGCAGCGGCAATTACGGTGACATCAACACGCTGGTTCAGCCCCTCATTGCCCCAATGACCCAATATTCCCTGACAGCGCGGTTTCCCGACCCAACAGAGCCGCCCACACCCCCAGATGGAGGAGATATGGAATGCAAGCCACGTGTGCCGTATGCACGCGAATATTATGTGGTGCCCCAAGATGCGACGATGGCGCGATATCTCGAAATCGCGCAGCAGGCGTTTGCCGGTCGCAAGACGTTGGCGTTTTCCTACGATGACGCGGGCCATGCGCCTGGTGTGAGTAGCAACACGGCCGTTCTCTACGACATCCCCGCCGATAAGGAACAGGCGTTCATTGATTGGT
>CALKWL010000277.1 GCA_938004235.1 uncultured Gammaproteobacteria bacterium | reverse complement strand
ACGGCACCCCCCGAGATCTACACTCTTTCCCTACACGACGCTCTTCCGATCTTGACCTGACTGAGCGCTGCGTTCAGCCCCGCCGCGTCGCGCGCCTCGATGTAGCGCCCGCCTGTGTTGTCGGCCAGGCATTTGAGCTCACGCTGCGCCTTGGCGTTGTTACTCACGTCAAAACCAATCACGTGCGCGGTGAAACTCACCCCCAGCTTTTCCAGCTCCGCACCCAGGGCGCAGGGGTCGGCATTGCAGGTTTCCTCGCCATCGCTAACCAGAATCACCGTAGCGGCCTGCTCGCTGAATTTGAGCGTTTCCGCTGCTTGGCGCACCGCCGCACTGATCGGGGTCATGCCTTTGGGCGTAATGGCATTTACCTTGGCCACAATCGCCGCGCCCTGCCCGGGGGCAGGCGGCAAGATCAGCTCGATGTCATTGCAATCGCCTTTTTGCCGATGGCCGTACACCATCAAGCCCAAGGCATTCTGCTCAGGCCAGCTTGCCGTCATGCTTTGCACCGCCTCACGCGCAAGCTCAATTTTCGCACCCCCGTTAATCTGCCCCCACATCGAGCCGGAGGCATCCAGCACCAACAGGGTTTGCGCTGCGGGTTCGGCGGCATGGACATGAGCGCCCAGTGCCAGAGCGAGCGCGATACTTGCACATCGAATCATTTTTCTCATGGATCTATACCAAGGTTTCAAGGAATAAGGCCGCGCAGCATCTGATCCATCGCACGATCCACGGCGCGATCGGCCGCATTGTTGATCTCGCTGTCGATACGCGAACGCGCACGCTCCGGCTGGCGCGAAATGGGATCCGTCACTGGCATGTCGCCGCCCTGGGATGGCAGCATCATGCCGTTCATGCCCGGTATGGCCTGCGGTTTGGCGGGCAGGGCAAAGTGCGCATCAGCAAAGCGTTGCGCCTTGAGTGAGCTGAGCACGAAATCCTGCTCGACCCGCAACACCCCCTGATTGTCCAGCGGCCCTTTTGTCCAGACACGCGCATCCGCCCCGGCCATGCCGGTAGCCACATGCGTCATGGCACGCGTGAGTTCGACCGCCAGAGGATGCCGGCTTAATACCATTTCCGTGCGCTCGACCTGCCCGCGCTCATCGACGCTTTCGACGATATACACCTTGCCGGAAATGCCCGCGACGCTTTCGCTGCGCCCACTATCGCGCATGTGAACGCGCGTTTGATCCGGCGAACCCTGGACATCGCCCGCGCCAGATACCGCGCCCATCACAGCAGGCATCATCTGACTGAGGTCATACACCGCACTACCCTGAACGGCGTAAGCCTTGCCATCGCGGTAAATCATTTCATTGCGCCCGTCCGCATCGCCGCTCATGGTCATGCGCACGCGCTCGCCTTCAAAGTCGATGCGCGTGCCGTCCTGCAAAACCGCGCTGCCACCGGCCAGAGCCCAGGGTGCAAAGAGCAATCCACCCACCAGAAGCCATACCTTGTTCATCTCGCTTGCCTCATGAATAAGCACCTGCAACGCTTGGATTATCCCTTCATGAGTGCTGTGCGCCATATACCAATTGGGATAAGGCCAGACCCAATCATGCCTTGATATGCACATCCGCCAGGGCGCGTACCCGCTCCAAAACCATTGGAAAATGACTCAAGGGCAAGCTGTGCCCCGCATCTTCCACAATCTCCAGGCTGGATTGCGCAAGTTGCTGGTGCAGACGCTCAACGGCCTGCGCACACACGGTCTGGCTGCGCCTGCCGTGCAGCAGATGCACCGTAACCCGCACCCGCTGTGCAAGCTCGCGCCAGTCCTGATTGGTCAGGTGCATGTCATGTTTGAAGCCTTGGGCATCCTGCGCCGCAATCAGCGCACAGGCTCCGGCAGCGGAATGCAGTCGCTCTGGCGCATTCCATATTTCAAGATCATGAGGGCAATCCTTGAACACCAGCTTGGGAAAGGACTGAAACCCCGCCTGACGCACATGACGCATCCCAAGGTCAACCAGAATATCGGTCAGGCGCGGGAAGCGTTGCGAAGCAAAGGCGTGGATGCGCAGGGAGGCCGGCATGTGGGCGGTTTGCCGCCAGCCTTCCATCGGTGGCGTAACCGGCGCGGCGACAATGGCTGCAATGCGCTCGGGCGCGCGCTCGGCCAGCCGCATGGCAATCACGGTTCCTACATCATGCGCCAATACAACGCAGCGCTTTACGCCGACATGATCCAAAAGCGCAATGGCATCATCCAGCATGACCTGCTGGACATCCCCCTTTTGCGGAAACTGGGTACGGCCATAGCCCGGGCGCTCCATCGCCAGGCACATCAAGCCCATCTGCCGCGCCAGGGTGCGCTCCGCGTCCAGCTCAGCAATGCCAAACAACGCACCATGCACCACCAACACCGGCACACCCCAGGGCGAGCCCCAGCGACGGTAAGCTACGACGCGCCCATCCGCCGCCAAAAACGCCGCATGACTCACCGCATCGGACGACACAGACTCGACCCGCAAGGCCGGGCAGGCGGCAAGCATGTAGCCTGCTCTTGCAACCAGCGCGACGGCCTCGACCTGACTGCCCACCCCCAGCTTGGCCAGCAGTGATTTGATCTGCTGGCGCACCGTGCCCACACTGCGCCCTGACATTGATGCCAGCGACCCGGCAGACTCGCCCATCACCAGTCCACACAAAATCTCCATCTCCCGGGCAGAGAGCGCAAACGCTTCGCGAAAGGATTCCGCCACGGGAGGCAGCTCGATATGACCCGGATGCCACAAAAGAAAAATATCCGCAAAAGGCGTGCGCCCAATCACCATCAAGCCTTGCCATGAGCGTTGCCCATCCGCAGATGAGGGCAGCAGCAGCCCCGTTGCACGCCCCGATTCAATATGCCTTTCAAGCTGGCGGACAACGTGATCGGGTGCAAAACCAAGGCTACGCATCGTGTCCCCGGGCTGGCATCCAAAGCGGGCACGCGCTGCGGCATTGAGTGCCACAACCCCACCCATTTTGGAGAGCATCAAAGCCTCGCCGGGAAGCCGTTCTATCTGTGCCGCAAGAAAACCCGCATCCGGCAGGGTCTTTGTGTATTCCAGCCCCCCACGCACATGCAGGCCAAGCCAATCGACAGGATGCGCGCCTTGCCCGTCTTCCACCCATGCTTCCAGTGCCTCGGACAAGGCCTGATACATGGCAGGATCGGTTTCGCCCTTTCGATTCAGGTGATCCAGGATCGAGCGTAAGCGTGGTTCAGATGGATGAGGTGATGACATGAATCCCCCGGCGGACATTTGCGAGTAAAATGAGCGTCAAGCTCAACGCCGCAACCACCCCGCCACCTCCAACGCTGCGTAGGTCAGCACCCCATCCGCCCCCGCGCGTTTCATGCCGAGCAGGCTCTCCAACATGCACTTTTCCCAATCCAGCCAACCATTCTGCGCGGCGGCCTTGAGCATCGCGTACTCGCCCGACACCTGATACACATAGGTCGGTGCGCGAAACTCATCCTTGATGCGACGCACGATGTCCAGATAAGGCATTCCCGGCTTGACCATCACCATGTCCGCGCCTTCCTGCAAATCCAGCGCCACCTCGTGCAAGGCTTCATCCGAATTGGCCGGATCCATCTGATAGGTGTGCTTGTTGCCCTTGCCCAGATTGCCCGCCGAACCCACCGCGTCGCGGAACGGGCCGTAAAAGCTGGAGGCATACTTGGCGGCGTAGGCCATGATGCGCGTGTGAATATGGCCATTCGACTCCAGCACCTCGCGGATCAGGCCAATGCGCCCATCCATCATGTCGCTTGGGGCGACCACATCCGCGCCCGCCGCGGCATGGGACAGAGCCTGCTTGACCAGTGCCTCGACCGTTTCGTCGTTCATGACATACCCTGTATCGTCGATCAGACCGTCCTGCCCGTGAGTCGTGAAGGGATCCAGCGCCACATCGGTCATCACGCCCAGCTCCGGGAAGCGCGCCTTCAACTCGCGTACCGCCCGCTGCGCCAGGCCGTCCGGATTCCACGCCTCGGCGGCGTCCAGCGATTTCATCGAAAGCGGTGTGACCGGAAACAGCGCCAGCATGGGAATACCCAGATCAAGCGCCTGTTCGGCGGTGCGCAGTAGCACATCAAGCGACTGCCGCTCCACCCCAGGCATGGATGCCACTGCCTCGGTGCGTTGCACACCATCAAGCACGAACACAGGCAAAATCAGGTCATTCGCCGTCAGCACCGTTTCTCGCATCAAGCGGCGGCTGAAATCATCGCGACGCATACGGCGCATACGGGTGGTGGAAAATGCACGGTTGAACATTAGAGTCTCCTGATTCACGATGTACGAATTGTAACGAGCGCCGAGGAAACCACCCATGACTTTTACTGCACCTTTTATCGAATTCGCCTTCCTCCACCCCGGCGCGCATGAAGAATTTATCGCCGCCGTGCGCGCGCATGGACTCAAGGCCAGCTTTCACGAAGATGCCATCGGCACCGGTGCCATGATCGTGCGCGTCAGCGAAGAAGGGCTCACCCCCGACATCCAGGACACGCTGGAAGCGCTCGCGCAAAAGTTGGACGAAGAAAGCCAGGACTGGGCCGATAGCATGGACGACGTGCGTCTGTCTGCTGTCGGCATCGTGGTACACCTCAGCAATGGCACGCAATCCCTCGCCCGCGTCGATCCGAACATGATGCGGCGGATTCTGAGCGTGCTCAGCCCAGATGAACTTGGTCAATTCGTCGCCAAAATCGCCGATGCCGTGGAAAACCCGGATGACTCGCCCATCTGCGAAAGCCTGCACGCGTGATTGATCTTGCCGCCTGGCACGCTGATCCGCTGCCGGAGTCCGCAGCGCAATCCCGCCTGACCCAACTCCGCACCGCCTGCGTCTGGGATGAACGCCTCGAAGCCCTACGCCTGCGCCTGATGCTTGGCCTACCCGGCGAGATGCAGCGCGACGTACTGCTCCACGAAACGGACGACGAGCGACAACGCGCCGCGATCGAACTCATCACCGGCCAGATCATGCTGGCACAGCGCCGCCGCGGAGCGTGGGCATGGCTGGACGCCGCAGAAAAACGATTGGCGCACAGCTTGCCGGGGACGGCTTATCTTGAGTTATTGAGACGCCATATTCGCCTGCGCAGCTTGAAACTTTTCGACACACCCAAAGCCATGCGCCCACTGGATGAGCTGCTGAACATCGCCGCCATGACCACACAACTGGAAGGCAGGCAACGCGCTTCAAGCGTGCAGGATGCGCGCGACACGCTCGGCTGAACCTGCTCAAACTCGCTGAAGGGGTTCAACCCGGATTATCGATTAGGACGCGAGACGAGTTCATAGCGGGCTCGATGGGCGAGGAGCACGGACGAAAAGCGGCCAAAAATCGTCCACCAGGACTCGCGCAGGCCGCAAGACCGCCTAATGGACGACCCAGGTTCAAGGCAAGCGCGGCCACTGCCCTTGCTTCATGGCCGCGTCCAGCTCCGCCTGGAGCTCCTGCATACTTTTGCCCGCGAATTTCGCGGCGCCCTGATTGGTCAAGGCGGCAAGATAAGCCACCATCACCTTATGCGCGTCGGGCCACGCAAGCGCCGCCTTGCTCGAACCCAGCTCGCCCGGCAGGCGCGCCCAGTTTTCGCGCACCAGCATCAACACCTTGGCCATAGCCATGGCCACTGCATCATCACTTTGCAAGGGCAAGCTTCCATCCAAAATCGCGCGCATGGCGTGCCCGGTATTGGGCGGCTCCTGCCGTTCGATTGAGCTCACCGCCGCCAGGGTTTTGCTCACACCGCTCAAATACTGCGCTGCGCCCACCGGAAAGCCTTGTCCACCCGCGTTATCCACCTCAATCGCGGCAAGATCCAGCCCTTGCGCCATGCGCTGCACGCCGGGCGTGTCGCCAAGCGCACGCGCACGCTTCGCCCCAAGACGCGCACGCTCAGGGGTAATCGCCATGCCATCCCCCAGCCATTTGTAGAAAATGGTCGAAACATTTTCACGTTCGAGATATTCCTCCTTGCCCGTGCGCCAAGGCAGAAGCTCGTCGGCAGCAAACACCTTGCGCAAGATGGGGGCGTCCTCTTTATCGGATAGAATCTCCGCCCCAGCCAAGGGGCTGTTTGCCCCCGGACTGCATGTGCCGTACAGGGTTTTTCCCTTGCCTTGCACCAGCTCGCGCAAAATCACCGTGTACTGCGCCCCCGCAATGGATTCAATCGCGCCAGTCGCGTAACCATCTTCGCGCAAATGCACCGAATACATCGGCACGAACACCCGATCGCCCACGGCGAGAGCCGCGAGCGCCGCCGAGGGAAACATGAAGCCGCTCAACAAAAGCAGCGCCAGAAAACGATTCAGCATGAGAACCTCACTGTGAAATGGCCAAATGACCCGGAACAGAACCCGAGCAGGAAAAACCTGTTTTACGCGGTGGATGACTACGGCGCCGTCGAAGTATGGCGCAGCGCCGAAGGGCTTATTCTAGGCTTGGGCAATGAAGTCGAACAGACACGCATCCTGCCGCATAGCCCGCACCACCTGTGCTTCGACTACATGCGCATCATGCTGCTGACCCTGATGTGGAAGCCCAAACCCAAGCGCGCGCTGATTCTTGGTCTGGGCGGCGGGGCGCAGGCGCGCGCGCTGCTGGCGGCCTTTCCCAAACTGGAGCTGGACGCGGTCGAGCTGCGCCCCGCCGTGGTCGAGGCCGCGTATTCCGTACTTAATCTGCGCCAGGACGCCCGCCTGAGCGTGCACATCATGGATGCGCTGGACTTCGTGCGCGACGCGGGGCGCGCAACGTACGACATTATTGTCGTCGATCTGTTTGACCGACACGGCATGGTTCCCATCATGGCCGATGCAGAATTCATGCAACACTGCGCCCGCCTGCTTACGCCGCGCGGCGCCCTGGCCGCCAACCTCTGGCGCTTTCCGCTGGAAGACTACCTGGGCGCGACCCTCGCCATGGAGCAGGCGTTTCCCTGGTTAGGCTTCGTCGCCTCACGCGACCGCAACCAGAATATCGCCCTCGGCGCACACGACGCACCGGGGCATCTGCGCGAGCTTGCGGCAATTGCGCAAAAACACGAAAGCAGCCTGCCCGTCTTCTGGCGCGACTTCGTGCAGCAAAACCCGGCGCTGTTCAGGCGTTAAGCATCGCCAACACCGCTTCGGCGCGACTGTTGACCAGCCCGGACTCATCCACACCCAGCCAGGTCAACACCCCGTCCGTCACCACCATGGCATAACGCTTGGAGCGCACCCCCATCGCCGCCTTGCGCATATCGCGCTGCATCCCCAGCGCCTGCGTCCAGTCGCCATTGCCGTCGGAAAGAAAGCTGATCGCACCCTGCGCATCATGCGCCTGCGCCCAGGCACGCATCACAAACGGATCGTTGACCGCCAGACAGATGATTTCATCCACCCCCGCCGCCCGAAGCGCATCGGCATTCACGATAAAACCGGGCAGATGCTCATCTGAACACGTCGGCGTAAACGCACCGGGCACAGCAAAAATGACCACCGTGCGCTGGGTGAACAAGCCTTCAGTCGCGATTTCTTCCAAACCGCTGTCACCGCGGCGATAAAGCGTGCCTACAGGCATTTTTTGACCCACTTGAGCTGACATTAGAGCATCCTCAAAAACATTGGCAAGGCGAAGCTAGCATGGACAAATCGCTTTGGCAGGGAAAGATAAACCCGACGATTTAAGAGGAAAAACCCCGCTCGACAGGGCATACCACAGCGATCACTCCGGCTCGAGCACGCGGATGCGGGTCTCGGCGCGGCGCCCCTGGCTATCCAGAACTACCAGGTGGGCGAAGCCGGTGCCTTGGGGTTGCCAGAAGCGGCTGTTTTCCGGCAGGGGCGCGCCGTTGGCAATCCAGCGCAGCGGCGCGATGCCTCCGGCGGCGTTGAGGGCGATGCCTTCGTCGAGGCTTTCCACGCTGGCGCCATTCGGTGGGAACAGGATGCGCAGGCGGGGTGTGCTGGCCTGGGCTGTGTCGCCGCCGCTCAGGCGGGTGAGTGCGGGCGGGGCGCGGCCTTGCAGCAGGGGATGTTGCAGGTTTTCAGGCGTGAGACGCTGAGCGCGATCCGGCGGCAACAGGTCGAAAGCCTTGAACATCAGCGGGGCGGCGGTGAGTCGTCCCAGGCTGCCGGGTGAAGCGCCGCCGTCGGCGCGCCCCACCCAGACGGCGACGGTGTATTGCGCGGATACGCCCACCGTCCAGGCATCACGAAAACCGTAGGAGGTGCCGGTTTTGAAGGCGATGCGCCGTGGTCGCTGCACGCCGCGTGCCGAGGCCACGCCTTCGGGCATGGGGCTGTGTTCCAGGATGTCGAGCACAACAAATGCGGCAACCTGGCTCACCAGGCGGCACTCCCCAGGGGCGTGATTCGAATCCTGCCTTTCCAGCAGGATGGGCTTGACCAGACCGCCCTGCCCCAGTGCGGCATAGAGCATGGCGAGATCGAGCAGGCGCATTCCCACGCCGCCCAGAGCCAGCGGCAGGCCGGGGTCTTCGGTGCCGGGAAAGGCGAGATCAACGCCGCAACGTCTGAGTAGGGCAGTAAAGCGTGCCGGGCCGATGCGCTCCAGTGCTTGCACCGCCGGGATGTTGAGCGAGCGTTGCAGGGCTTCGCGCGCGGTGACGGTACCGTGAAATTCGTGGTCGAAATTGCGCGGCTGCCAGTCGCCAAAGCGTTGCGGCATGTCGTCCATCAGGGTGGCGGGGTGCAGAGCCAGATCGTCAAAGGCTAGTGCGTAGATAAATGGCTTGAGGGTGGAGCCGGGCGAGCGTACGGCGCGGCTTAAATCCAGTTGGCGGCTCATCCAGTCGGCGCTGCCGAGATGGGCGATCAGGCGGTTGCCGTCGAGGATGACGATGGCTAGATCACTGCCGGGTTCAAGCTTGCTGCGCCAGCTTTGCCCGAGGGCTTCGAGGTTGCGCTGCAATCCGCCGTCGATGTGGGTGCGCAGCCTCTGCCCACGCGCTCCGGCAACCAGCTCTTCCGCCAAGTGCGGGGCATGGCGCGGCATGGCGCGCTGGAAACGCGGCACGTCTTCGGCCAAGGCCGCCGCGACCACATCGTGCGCCAGCAGGCCGCGTGTTTCCATGCGTTGCAGAATGCGGTTGCGCGCGGTCTTGGCGGCTTCGGGGTGGCGATCCGGGCGCAGGCGTTCGGGAGACTGCGGCAGGGCGACCAGCAGGGCGGCTTCGGCGGGAGTGAGTTTGTCCGGTGCATGGCCGAACCAGGCCAGCGAGGCCGCCGTGACGCCTTCAAGCGTGCCGCCAAACGGGGCAAGGCTGAGGTACATATCGAGTACGCCAGCGCGCCCGAACAGCAGGCTGAGTTGCAGTGCGCGTGCGGCTTCGTCCAGTTTGGCGCTGAGGGTGCGCGGCTTGGGTTCGAGCAGGCGCGCGGTCTGCATGTTCAGGGTGGATGCGCCGGAGATGATCTCTCCGTGACGCAAGGCTTGCCCAATGGCGCGCACGGCGGCGAACAGGTCGATGCCGAAATGTTGGTCAAAATGCTGATCTTCACTGGCTTTGAGCATGGCGAGGTACAGCGGGTCAACGTCGCGGGCAGCGGTGGGCAGTCGCCAGGTATCCTCGGCTGTGGGGAAAGCGCGCAAAAGCCGATTTTGACGGTCGAGAACTAGGCTTGAATGGCCGTGAATGCGCCGTAAATCCGGCGGAGCAAGCCAGCTTAGGCTTATGGCATTGGCGAGTTTTTGCCCGCTGGTTTGAGCTTGCAGGGCTTGCGGATCAAATGGCGGGACATGGCGTTGCAGTAGGCGGCTCCAGCCCCACAATCCCAAAAATACGATCAAGATCAGGCCGATGACTGGCCAGCGTTTAGCCATGAAGACATTCCATGTGTTGACTAAGTTTTAGCCACAGAGGCCACAGAGCACACTGAGAACCTGTTTATGATCTTTTTTGAGGCTAAAAATTCTCGTGAAGCGACACTGTAGGTGCGAATTCATTCGCACAAACGCGCCGGAATTGTGCGAATGAATTCGCACCTACACGTTTTTACCCCCATTTTTTGTTAAACGGCGAGATCGTAAACAGGCTCTGAGAAAAACCCTCGGTGGCCTCTGTGATCTCTGTGGCTAAATATCGACTGGGAGTGCGCGATACCCCTGCTTAGGCTACTCCACAATATTCAACTCACCCATCGCGGTACGGGCGCGAATACGCGGCGCGTACATGTGCTCGGCGTTGGCGGCGGGCAGGGCGAAGCGTCCCGGTGTCACGGCACGCACCACGTAGGCCAGCTTGAAGCTCCAGATTTCCTTGCTGTAATCGCGGGTCGGATAGTCCGGGTCGCTGCGATCCATCACGTAGTTGGGCAGGCTGATGGCCGCAAGGTAGCGATCATCCCGCGCCTGACGCATTTGCGCTTCGGACAGTTCGCCCAGCCAGGCGTAACCGGGCTGTTCCGGGCGCAACATGCCTTCGATTTCCCAACCGGCGGGCAGAAGATCAAGCACGGCATAATCGCCGCTCCAATGCGGGTTCGACTCGCCTTCAATCACCACCACGAAACGTTCGTTGCGCGGAAGCTGCTGCAAATCCACCGCCTGACCGCTCAGGTTGAACACCTGCTTGCTCAGGCGAAGACCTTCGGACATGGCGGGCAAAGGTTCACGCGGCACGCCTTCAACCGACAGGATGCGGAACACCTCGCTCTCGCCGACATTATTCAGGCGCGTACCGGCCAGCGCTGCCGCTTCGATGGTGACTGACGCCGGATCACCCTTGGGTACCGGCGTGCCATTGACTTCGACCGCGATTTTTCCGGCATTGCGTCCGATATCGGCCGCAGCGAGGAGCATCCACGCCTTTTCCTGCGTGGTGGTGTAATCCAGGCCGTAACGCCCCGCTTCTATGCCCCGCGTGGGGGCAAGCGCCAGGATCGACGGCACGGCGGCGCTACGCCCGGCCTGCGCCATAATCGCCGCCACCGCATACACATCGCGCAGCGGCGAGCCATACGGCGCAGGTTTGTAGCTGCCCGGCTTGGCCAGCAGCTCTTTCGCCGCATTGAAAGCATGATTGGCGCGCGCTCGCTCGCCGATGCTCTCCAGTGCCGAGCCCAAATGCGCCCAGCCGACCGGGTCGGAAGGCGGGTTCTGGTCGTGGAAATAGCGCAGGTCGCTGGCATTCACCCGACCCAGGCGTGCCAACAGGGCTGCGGCATAGGCGCGCACATCGGCACGGCTATCGCGCATGGCCTCAGAGCTCAACCACTGCTGCCCCAATTGACGCGGCGCTTGCGGCACATCAAAGCCCGCATCAAAGGCGCGTAGCAAAAAGTCCAGGGCGAAGACGCTAATCCACGGGTCGGCGCTATTGCCCCATGGCCCCCACATATTGAAGCCGCCGTTGACCTGCTGCATGGCGAGGACATGGTCAATCGCCACCTGCACGCGCATATCCAGCGCACGATCCTGGCGCACCCCGCTGACCTTGGCCATCTCGTTGAAATACAACAGCGGCATGGCACGGCTGGTGGTTTGCTCCAGGCAACCGAAGGGATAACGATCCATCCAGCGCAGCAGCCCCGCCACATCCAGCCCGGCGAAACGCGACAGGCTCAGGGAGACCTGCTCCGTACCCGGCACGAAGCCATCGAGCAGCGTTCTGTCCAGAACCACGGCTTGCCCGGCGGCCAGCAACTCGGTGGTTTCACGGCTTTGTACGGCTTGCGGCGGACGCACCTGAATCGGCCAGTCGCGGGTCACGTTGAAGGCTTTGCCATCGGCCTGCGCCGGGCCGCTGAGGTTCATCACCACCTGGCCAATGCCCGCATCCTTGCCCAGCAACGGCAGGGTGAACACCTCGCGCGCGCCCGCAGCGAGCTGGATGTTGCGCTCGACCAGAACCGGCGACTCGCCGCCGCTGACTGCGCCGCTGGCGCTGATTTTCAGCGTGTAGGCTCCCGCCGCGCCCTCGACGTTATGCAGCAAGGTGGTCAAGCGCCCGGTATCTCCCGGCGCAAGGAAGCGCGGCAGAATCAGCTCGGCCACCAACGGGTCGCGCACGGTCATGCGCATCTCGCCGGAGCCCATTTTCTCGGCATCGAAGGCCACCGCCATCAGGCGCAGTTCGCCTTGAAAATCAGGCACATCCAGCGGGATAAGCGCCTTGCCTTGCGCATCAGTTTTCACCAGACCGGAGAACAGCGCCACGGTGCGCGTCGGCACCACGTCCAGCCCCTTGCCGCCGTCGGCATCGCCGCCCTGATCGTCACCACCGGCATTCAGGCCGCGAATCAAACGCCCGTAATCATCACGCATGCCCACGCCCAACTGGCGCTTGCTCAGGTAATGCGCCTGCGGTGCAGGGGTCTTGAAGCGGGTGAGTTGCAAAATGCCCTGATCGACCGCCGCCAGCGTCACATACGCCGCCTTGCCGCCCGCTGTCAGGCCGGAAATCGTTACCGGAACTTCGATCTTTTGACGCGGCGCAATCTTGCCCGGCGCATCAATCGCCACCTTCAGGGTGCGCTCCTGCGGGTTCAGCCCCAGCCAGGCCACGCCCACGGCGCGCACCGGCGCATGACCGAGCTTGGCGTTCAACGGGCGATACAGCGTGACCAGCGCATAGGCACCTGCGCCCCACTCGGCGCGCACCGGAATCTCAACATCCGCGCCGCCAGCGGGCACGCTGACATTGCGTACCTCATGCACCCGCTCGTTGGCCATCACAATCAGAGCCTGACCGGCGGACTCGGCATCGATGTGCAGCCTGGCGGTTTCGCCAGCGACATAACCGGCTTTGTCAGCCGCAATCGGCAGACGATCCGGGCGCTCTGCAGTGGCTTCACCGTACCAGCCGCCCCAGAAACGCAGGCTGGTCTGCGCCCCGCTGGCCGGGTCGCGCACAATCAGGCGGTAGTTGCCCCAGCTCACCTGCTGTTTGAGCACGGCGGGCTTGTCCTTGGCGACATTCAATGTACCGGAGGCCAGTTCACGTTCACGCACCACGCGCTCGTAGCGCCACTGATTGTCGCGGCGATGCCATTGCCAGGTGGATTCGTCCTTGATGAAGCGGTATTCCAGACCGCTTTGCGCCTGGGCTGTGCCGTTGTTGTCCACCGCGATCAACTCGAACGCCGCGTCGGCACCTTGCCTGGCCGCGCCCTCGAAAGTTGGGCGCAGCCCAAGAGACAGCGGCTGCACGCGCACGGGGACGTAAACATGCTCGCCCGTCGCGCGTCCGCCCGGCTCGCGGATCGCCAGGGCGATGTCCGCGCGCAACGGACGCGAGCTTTGAATTTCGCCCGGCACCTGGCCGGTGACCGTGGTTTTGCCTGCGGCATCGGTTTCGCCCACGGCAAGGCTCACGCGCTCGCCTTGAAATACCTCGTCCTCATCACCCCAATGAAAACCCTTGTGCATGGGGAAGGGCGCGGGGTCGGTCTCCAGAATCAGGTCGCCCTCGCCGCTCAGTGCCGCAGCTGGCGCGCCATACAGAAAGCGCGCTTCCAGCGGAATGGCAAGGTCTTCGCCTGCACTCAGCACCTTGGGCTTGTCCAGAATGGTCAGAGCCAGACGTTGCGGCACAAAATCCTGCACCTCGAAGCTCACTCGCCCCACGGGTGCGGCCTCCGGGTCGGTATGCGCGGTGATTTCCCAGCCGCCGCGCGCAGCGGTCAAGGGCAGTGGAACCGCCAAAGCAGCCCCGCCTTCACCTTGCGCCTTGAGCGTGTAACGCCGCGCCTCCTGCCCGTTCGGGCGCATGAGCTTGAGGATCAGGGTGCTCTCGGGCAGTGCCTTGGCCTGGGCATCACGCGCCAGCGCGGTCAGATGCACGGTTTCGCCGGGGCGGTAAATGCCGCGTTCGCTGTACAAAAACGCATCCACCGGTCCTGACGGCGCACGCCCGTCCACCCCCCGGTCAGAGAGGTCGAACGGCGCGCGGCGCAGGTCGAGGAAATTGAAATCATCATTGTGATAGGCCATGAGCATGACTGCGGCCATGCCGCCCTGCCCCTGCAACAAGCCCGCCGGGAAACGCACCACGCCCTGCGCATCACTGCTGGCTTCACCCAGAATATCGTTGTTGCGCGCAATCAGGCTCACGCGCACGTCACCCACGGGTGTGGCGTCGCGCAGGGAGCGCACCAGCAGGGTGAGGCCATCGGCACCACGGAACGACGTCAGACCCAGGTCGGATTGCACGATCCACTGCGCCGCCATGCGTCCGCGTTCTTCGTCGTAATAGTCGTCTTCATTTTCTACCGCAGTGTCCTTGGCGGCATCGCCAGCCACCAGTAAATAGGCGCCCGGCTCACGCTTGCCGATGGCCTCCTGAATGGGAATCAGGCTGGTTTTGGCGCTATTGCGCTCGCTGTTGACCGCCATATTGCCGCTCCAGACCAGGCGACCTTCGTCTTCGGCGATCTGTTCGGCCTGATAGGGGTACATGGTGCGTTCATCGACAAAATCCTCGCGCATCCGCGCCAGCAGGCGATCACCGACTCGAAACAGCTTCAGATTCAGCTTGTCCACATTCATGGTGGTGACGGGCAGGCCTTCATCGTGGTTGACAGGTAGAACAAATCCAGCTCCCAGGCGCACGGAGGCCGGGCGGTCACCCAGACTTAACGGCAGATGCACGCCATTGGCGAGTTTGAGGCCATTCTTGGCGGGCAGACCGCTGAGCAACTCAAGTTGGTATTCGATGCCAAAACTCAGGCCTGTCAGACACAGACGCGCTTCTTCCACACGCACGTCAATCTTGGCGACAGGTTCCAAACGCAGGTAATCGGCGTAACGCACGCGCTCGTCCGGCTCCAGCGGCGAGGAAAAGACCAGGCAGACTTCATTGTTTTCGCTGTTTGGATCAATCAGGAAGCGCTGGAAACGCAGCGCATCCGTTGCCGAGGGTTGAGCAGGCGGCGTGCGAGCGGTGAGCTCGCCAGTGCGCGGCGCGGCGGGCGAGACGGGCTCGACGACGCTCGCCGTATTGGGCGCGGTCACAGGCGCGGGCGTCCGCGTCAACATATAGGCCAGCACGCCCAGCGCGAGCACGACCAAAGAACCGAGAATTATTTTGCGCAGCATGTTTCAACATCCATCGTCCGTTTTCTGATGCACGAGTGTTGACGACACATCTTGCAAGCGCAAGACGAAATGCTGTGAATTTCAATAAGAGGTTGCTTGTTCAACACCTTGACAAGGCAAGCCATGGATGGCTTGCACGAAGATCAAGCACACTAAGCGCTTGATCTTCGCAGTCTGTTAAGAACCTGCACATCAGAAATGCGTCAACAGGCGCTCAGATTTCAGCCAACCCAACCTGCACGGTTTTGCCCAATAAGCGTGACATCACCCGGCTGACCGGCTCGGGGTCGGGAGCCGTCGTAAAAAACGTATCGCAAGCGTGCGCCGCTTGAGCATGGGACGGAGCAAGACCGACGATACGACGCGCCACCTGACGGGCGACGGCCGCAGAAGAATCGAGGACGCGCACCTTCGCGCCCGCGACCTGTTCAATCGCCGCACGCAGGTAAACGTAGTGGGTGCACCCCAGCACCAGGGTATCAGCGCCGCATTGCAGCAGGGGAGCAAGATGCTGTGTCACAAGCTTTAGCGTCTCCGCACTGTCGAGCTCACCGCGCTCGACCTGCTCGACAAATCCAGGGCAGGGCTGGAGCAGGACATGCGCATCCGCCGCGTAATCGCGACACAGCCGCGCGACGGAAGGGCTTTCCAGCGTTCGACGTGTGGCGAGCACGCCTACAGCGCCGCTTTGCGTATGCGCCACGGCAGGCTTGATTGCCGGCTCAAGGGCGATAATGGGGACGCAAAAACGCTGACGCAGAATCTCTACGGCAATAACCGTCGCGGTATTGCAGGCGACCACGACAGCCTTTGCGCCATGCGAGACCAGGAACTCCGTCAGGGCGATGGCGCGCTCGATAATGAAGTCGCTGCTGCGCTCGCCATAGGGCGCATGACGCGAATCCGCGATATAGAGCAGATTTTCCTCGGGAAGCGCGCGGCGAATGGCCTGATACACCGACAGTCCGCCCACGCCCGAGTCGAAAATACCAATGGGTTGGCTGTTAGCTTGGAGCAGGTGCATTCACAATCCGGCTGACGATTCGCGCAGGCTGCGCATTGTATCCTTGCCAGGGTGTTGAAAAACACCCTGGCAAGGCAAGCCATGGATGGCTTGCACGAAAACCAATCACGTTAAGTGATTGATCTTCGGAAACGGCCGCGGCTGGGCACACCCATGTGCCCAGCCCTTCGGGAAACGCCAAGCGTTCCCTCGTTGCTCCCGGCAACGAGGATGGTGTTTACCGCGACGCTCTCGAAGACCGAACCCCGCAGGGGCTTCCGGCGCGGATGCCGGAAGGGTCAAAGAGGAGGGATCAAGCGCGTTGAAAAGGGCAGGAAAGCCCTTTTCAACATCCTGTCAGGCCTCAAAGTTCCAGTCTGACCGCTACCAGGCTTACGCCGACTCCGGCGCCTCGCCGTGCGTACGCGCAAAAGCTTCGGTGAAAGCGGCCTGCTGCTCAGCGCTGGCCTCTTTTTGATATTGCACCTTCCAGTCTTCGTAGGGCATACCGTAAACCTGCTCGCGCGCCTCATCCATGCTCAATTCGACGCCGCGCTCGTCCGCTGCCGCCTTGAGCCATTTGGACATGCAGTTGCGGCAAAAACCGGCAAGATTCATCAAATCGATGTTTTGTACATCCGTGCGTTCCTGCAAATGAACGACCAGGCGGCGAAACGCGGCGGCTTCGAGTTCAGTTTGGGTGATTTTGTCCATCAGGATGTGCTCGCTTCATTTGGGGTGTGGGTTTGCAAGGTGACCGCGTGCAACTCGCCGCTGGCAATCAGATCATTGAGGGTCGCCATAACGCGACGATGGCGCTTAATCAGGCTTTCATCGGCAAAGCTTTCACTAACGATGCGCAGGTTGAAGCTGCATCCCACGCCGGAGGGTATGACGACCGCATCAGGGATGGCGCCCTGGATGCGCTGAATCAATTCGTTGGGGTTCATGACGCTCTCTGGTTCACAATGGTTTCAGGCGGGAATTGTAACGTGCTTTCCTGCCCTGCCTTTCAGGCGGCATTGGAAAACACATGCCGAAGCGGCGCGTGCGATATACACTCTGGCAAGTCTGAGCCTGATTCAAGTCACCGTCTTTCTGGAGGTCATTATGAAAAGTCTGTTTTTGAGAACGTTGTTCGGCGTCTTTGCCTTGTCCAGCGTGGTCTGCGCACCCATGGCGGCATCGGCCGATGACAGCGACTCCACGGCCACCAGCGCGCTCACGGATGCCAACGCAACAGTCAACCGCGCGGTGACCACGCTCAAAAACTTTGCAGCTGACCCGGATATGTCCTGGTATCGCGATAACGTCGTTCGTTCCAAGGCCGTGTTCATTGTGCCCGAGCTGGTCAAGGCCGGGTTCATTTTTGGGGGCTCGGGCGGCACCGGCGTCGTGCTGGTGCGCGATGAAAAAGCCGATATATGGCGCGGGCCAGCATTCGCTACCATCGGATCGGCCAGTTTCGGCTTTCAGGCTGGCGGCTCCGTGGCGGAAGTGGTCATGATGGCCATGACCGACAAGGGGCGTGATGCTCTGCTCAGCAACAAGTTCCAGCTGGGCGCGGACGCCAGCGTGGCGGCGGGTCCGGTCGGCGCGGGCGCGCAGGCGGCCACGGTGGACATCATTCAGTATTCGCGCAGCAAGGGTATTTTCGGCGGCATCAGTCTCGAAGGCTCGGTGATCGCAGTGCGCGACAGCCTGAACCACGCCTATTACGGCACCCCGGTCAATCCGGTGGATATTCTGGTGCTGGGCAATGTCAGCAATCCGCATGCAGACGGCCTGCGCAAGACCCTCACCAAGAGCGCCGGCAAGTAACAGGGTTTCACGCGCCATCGGCACGGCGGGGCGGAGTCTGACAGTTTGTCAGACTCCGCCTTTTTTTTGCAGCCGTAATTGCAGCAACGTCCCGACCAGAATAATCACGAACAACACAAAGGCCAGCGCTGCTGCAAAGCCCATATTCCACCAGCGGAAGCCTTCCTGATACATCAGCATCACGAGCGAGAGGGTGGCGTTGGCGGGGCCGCCTTGGGTCATCACATACGGTTCGGCGAACAGTTGCAGGTAGCCGATCATGGTCATGAGGGCGACGAACAGGAAGGTGGGTGCAAGCTGTGGCAGGGTGACGTAGCGAAATTGCGCCCAGCTTCCTGCGCCATCCAGCCTCGCCGCTTCGTACATGCGCTCGGGAATGGCTTGCAGCCCGGCGATAAAGATAATCATGTTGAAGCCGAAGTTTTTCCAGGCCGCCATGAGAATGATGGCGGGCATCGCGAAGTTTGGATCGCTCAGCCAGTCGATGGGGTGAACGCCGAACAGGCCGAGCAGCTGATTCAACAACCCGGCCTCCGGGTGGTACAACGCACGCCAAACGACGGCCACGGCAACCAGCGTGCTGACGACCGGCAGGAAATAGATGGTGCGGAACAGGGTACGGCAACAGCTCAGGCGTGCATTCAGCAGCAAGGCCGTGCCGAGGCTTAGTCCGACCGAAAGCGGCCCGCCGAGGATAACGAAGTAGAAGGTATTGCCCAAGGCCGTCCAAAACAGTGGATGCTCAAACACCTGGCGGTAGTTGTCGAAACCAATCCAGCGCAGGGTGGAGGGATCGCCGATAGCGTAAATATCGAAATCGGTGAGCGATAGCAGCAACGCCGCCACAATTGGCAGCAGGAAAAATAGGGCGATTAAGCCAAGTGCAGGGGCAAGAAACCAAAAGGCAACAGGGAGTTTCATGGTGTTTTGGTCTTATCCATCAACCAACGGCGCTTTTCCAGCATGGCATCGGCTTCCTGATCCATGGCGGCCAGTGCCTGCTCTGCGCTTTCCAGTCCCCGCGCCGCGCGTTCAGCATGGCGCATGACGAGACTGGCCAGGCGCTCCCATTCCGGCACGGCGGGAACGCCGCGCGCCTGCGGCAATTGCTGCCAAAATGCGTCGATACGTGGCGACTGTTGCAGATTACCCATTGATTGACCCATCGACTGACCCAGTGACCATGCGCTCATGCGCACGGGCAAATCGCCGGTAACTCGATAAAACGCCAGCTGTTGCGCAGGCTCGGACAGGAACGCCAGCAGGGCGCGCGCCGCCTCCTGCCTGGGGCTTTGGGCATTGATCGCCAGACTCGCCCCTCCCGCCACCGAGGCTCCGGGAAACGCCGTGCCATCCGGCGCCGGCAGGGGCGCAGTCGCCCAGGCATCACGCAGGGCGGGCGGCAGATCGGAAGAGCACACGTCTGAACTCCAGTCACGTCAGTC
>CALKWL010000276.1 GCA_938004235.1 uncultured Gammaproteobacteria bacterium | reverse complement strand
TTCCCTACACGACGCTCTTCCGATCTTGTCCGGCCAGGGCATAGAGCAGGTCGGCATGTTCGTCGTAATCAATGGCGTCCTGGTCGATCAACTGGCGGACGATGTAATCCTCGGGCCGGGCCTCCTGGTTGTCAGAGCCCTCCCACTGGATGCGCGCCTGCTTGTTGTCTTCCAGATGCTGGAGCAGCAGCTCCTGGCTGACCGGCTGGAAATTGATCTTCTCCAGCCCCGCCAAGGCGAACTCCTGGAAGCGGTAATTGACTTCCCGCGTCGGCAGAATCGTGATTTGCGGCACGTCGATGGTCAGTTCGATCAGGCGTTCGGTGACGTGGCGAACGACCTCGGCCACCAGCGCATCGGGGCTGGCCGACAGGGTGGGTGTGGCGGCTTCCATACCCGGCAGGCTGGCTTGCGGCGGGGCGGCTTCTTCCGCCAAGCGCTTCACGGTGGCGACCAGTCGCTGCTGCACGGCCTCATCGCTCAAGGCCTTGCTGCCGGGCAGCCGGCTGGCTTCCTGCTGTACCGCGCGCAGCGTCAGTTCGGCCAGCCGGGATTTCTCCGCCGTGATGGTCGTAGCCGGGGTATCCCCGCCCAGGTCGGCGGCGAGCGTTTTGCCATCCTGTTCCGGCTGGCGGCCGGTACACAGAATGTCGAGCACCGACCCGGTATTCAGCAAGTGCGGTTGCTTGTCCGGCACGTCGGCGTCTTCCGTGGCGCCGATATAGACGGTCTTCTTGATGATCGACTCGGGATCGTTGGCGCGGTCGACGATGTCCTGGAAGCGGTCGTGGGCGATGATGCACAGGCGATCCACCGCTTCCACACCGGTCCGTTTGCCGAAAGGCAGGCGCAGGCCGCGACCGATGGTCTGCTCGGTGAGGATTTCCGAGGCCGAGGCGCGCAAGGGCACGATGGTGTACAGGTTGGTGACGTCCCAGCCTTCCTTCAGCTTGTTGACGTGGATGACCACTTCGGTCTTTTCGTCGTGCTCCACCGCCAGCAGGCGCTGCATGGCCTCGTCGGACTCATCGCCGGAGAGGTTGGAATGCACTTCGATGACCCGGCCCTTGTAGTGTCCCTGGAAAAAGCCGTCGGACTCGAGGACCGCCTTCAGCGCCGAGGCGTGGGCCGTATCCTGCGCCACCACCAGCATGAAGGGCTTGACCACCGGCTGCTCGAAGCTACGGGCATAGTTCTCCAGTTCCACCTTGACGAATTCGTGATGGTGGATACCGTCCTCCAGCTTGATTTCCTCCAGCCGTTCGGCGCTGACCAACTCGGCGCGGAAATCCTTGCGCGTCGCTACCGCCGGAATCTTCACGTAACCGTCCTGCAAGGCGCGGGAGAGCGGGTAGTGATAGACGATGTTGGCGAACTGGCGCGGGTTGGCGCCCACCGTCTTCGGCGTTGCCGTCAGTTCGATGCCGAGTACCGGCCGCAGGTCGTTGATCGCCTTGGCGCCGGCGCTGGCGTAATAACGGTGCGCCTCGTCCATCAGCACCACGAGGTCGGGCAGGCCAGCCAGGTAGTCAAAATAGGATTCGCCGAGGTATTCCTGGTAGCGCCGCACCCGCGCCACGCTCGACTTGGCCGCGCCCTTCTTGTTGTCGCGGGCGTTGATCTTGGAGATGTTGAAGATGTTGATATGCGGGGCCGAGTCGGCGCCGAACAAGTCTGCGGTCAACGTCGCTGGAACGGCAAAATCCAGGCGCACGCCGCGCCCGTCCTCGTAGTCCTCGCCGGTGATGATGACCGGCGGCGTTTGCGCCAGTTCGGGAATGCCGGCAAAGACATACTTCGGGTGGCCCAGCGTGAAATCGTTCTTGAGCTTTTCGTAAATGGTCAGGTTGGGCGCCAGCACGAAGAAGTGGCGGCTGCGTCCGGTGATGAACAGCCAGGCGATGAGGGCGCCCATCAGTCGGGTCTTGCCGACGCCGGTGGCGAGCGCGAAACACAGGGTCGGGAAATCGCGCTCGAATTTCTCCACCGTCGGGTACTGGGCGCGGATGGTTTTCAGCCAGTGTTGCAGGTCGGCATCCTTGGTCAGTTCCAGCTTTTCCAGCAGCCCGGCCAGGATGTCCAGCGATTCGCGCTGCGGCCCGCGCAGGGATAGCGCTTTGGTGATTTCCCGAGCGGCTTGGCTGCCGTCAATAACGTCACTCATCGGCCGCATCCTCGGTTCCGGCGTTCAGTTCAAACTCGTCGTCTTCTTCGGGCAGCGGCTCCGGCTCAGCCAGCACGTCGATGGAAAAGCTATAGTCGTCGTGGTCCCACTCGCACTTGTGCAATACCGACTTGGGGATTTTCTTCAGCGTCAGGTTGGGGAAGGCCGTGATGTCGGCCATGAAAGCCTTGCAGCAGATCAAGAGCGAGCGTTCGTTGCCGACTTCCTCGCTGATGACGCGCAACTGGTCGTGCGAGAGGCTGCCCGTGGTGACGTAGATGAAATGCGCTTCGGTGCTTTGGCCGTGCTGCCAGAACGTGGACTGGCTGGGCGCATAGGTGAAGCCCATCAGCTTGCACATGGCCTCCGACAGCATTTCGCCGTTGTATTCCGGGTTGATGACCCAGTGGCCCCATTTGTCTTTCTTCAACAGGGACGGTGCCAGCCGGTAATAGCGGAAACCGCCGCCACCCTGCCAGCCGACCGCCTTGGTGATGCCGCCGGGGTCCTGATTGTCGATGACCTTTTTCAGGCGCGGCACGATATGAGTGTGGCAGTGCTCGCCCAGCTCGACCATGATCCAGCGCCGGCCCATCTTGTGTGCGACGGCGCCGGTGGTGCCGGAACCGGCGAAGGAGTCGAGGACGAGGTCGCCGGGGTTGGTGGCGAGGGTCAAGACACGTTCAAGCAAACGCTCCGGTTTCGGAGTTCCAAATAAATCTTCTCCGAAAATCGCACGCATTTCCTTCTTCGATTCATCGTTGTGTCCAACTTCGTCATACGGCCAAATGGTCGTGCTCGGGATGGTGTCTGATACTTCAGAAAGAAACCGTTTGTACGCAGGGCGCGCGTCGCCATCAACACCAAACCAGATACGGTTGTCGGCAATCAACTCAGCAAACTTCTCCTTTGTGTATCGCCAACTTGTTCCGGAGGGGGGCATAACTTCACGCCCAGATGGAAGCTTGACTGGAAAAATCGCGTAGTCACGGGCTTCGTTGCGAAGTACGTCACTGGCCTTCCATGGCCCGCGAGGATCGTTGTCGCGATTTGTGTAACGTCCCGTCTGCTTCTCTGTCTTCGGTAAACGTCTGAGGTTAAATCGATCAAGCTGCTTCGCGACCACAAGAACGAAATCATGAGAAGCGGAAAAATACTTTGAATCCGACTTGGGAGCGTATTTCTTCTGCCAAATAACCGTTGCCACGAAATTCGCCCGCCCAAACACCTCATCACACAGCACCTTCAAGTAGTGCGCCTCGTTGTCATCAATCGTGATCCACAACGAGCCATCCTCCGCCAGCAGCGTCCGGATGATCTCCAGCCGGTCGCGGATCAGCGTCAGCCACATCGAATGCTCCACGCCGTCGTCGTAGTGGGTGAAGGCGCTGCCGGTGTTGTAGGGCGGGTCGATGAACACGCATTTGACCTTGCCGGCGTATTTGCCTTCCAGGGCTTTCAGCGCCAGCAGGTTGTCGCCCTGGATCAGCAGGTTGTCGTCGAAGGCGGTCGGCGCTGCGTCGGCGGCTTGTTCGACCAGATCGAGCGCGGTGCGCGGCGCCGCGTGGTACGACAGCGTCTTTTCTTCGAGCAGGATGCGCGGTTCCAGACGCGGGCGTTTGTGTTTGCCGGGCCAGGTGAGTTCGAGTTTGGTCTTGGTGGTCATCGGTGACTTATTCTTCTGCGGTGAACTGCGCCAGCAGGCCGTTTTTCTCGCGGCTGGCGGCGTAAATGGTGAGCTTGAGTTCGGTATGGTCGAGCTGCTCGTAGAGCGGGCGGCGTAGCGACAAACGCTCGCTGGCGGCGAGGATGGTCGGCACGCCTTCGCCGCGTCGTTCGATGAGGTTCTGCCGCTTGCTGACCGGGTCGGCCGGGTAATAGCGGGAGAGCAGGTTCACCAGGGTTTCGTTGCGGGTGATGCTGTTGGCTTCCATGCTGTCGATGGTCAGGCTGTTGGGCAGGCCGCCGGGGGTGGAGAGTTCGAGCCGGTCGGCGAACAGGTGCAGGCGGATGCGGGCGCCGTGCATGGAATAGTCGCGGTGGGCGACGGCATTGACGATGGCTTCGAATACGGCGGCCAGGTCGTATTGCGGGATGTCGATGCGGCCAGGGCGTTTGACGGCTTCGACGCGCATGTTGCGTTTGACGAAGTTGAAGGCGTGGCGAATCTGTTCGTCGACGGGGCCGTCGCAGTCCTGGGCGTCGAGCTGGTATTCGGCATTGCGTTCGCTGCCGGAATAGGCGACGCACTGGATGTAGGCGGAAGAAAGGTAATCGGCTGGGCGCGCCGTGAGCAGCAGCACGCCGCTGACGGTGAGCCGCGTCGTGCCGCTTTCGTCGTCGCCGATCAGGTAGAGCTTCTTGAGTTGCGTGATTTCCGGCAAGTCGCCGCGCAGGAAGCGCGTCTTGAGTTCCGGGTCGATGGCGTCGCGCGTGGTTTGCGGGACAAGTTGCTCGTCGAAACGGATCAGCCGCACCATGCTGCGCTGCTGGAAGATGCGCGCCAGCAGCTCCGGCGACATTTCCCGCTTGCTCGAACCCACGCGGTGGAAATAGCCATGCGGGCTTTTATGCACGAATACGCTCTTGCTGACGCGCACCCAGACGACGGGTTTCAGATCGCCCTGGCTGTCGGGGATTTCCAGTAGCCGGGTTTCGATGGGCAAGGGCGGGTCGATGGCGTCTCTAGCGATGTTGGCGAGCCACAGGTCTACGGTATTCAGGTCTTCGCGGGCGATGCCTTCGACGGCGCGGGTCTTGTCGGCAACGCCAAAGACGATGATGCCGCCACCCGCGTTGGCAAAGGCGGCGAGTTCGTCGGCGACGCTGTCCCGGCCCGGCTGGTCTACCTTGTTGCCTTTGATCGTGAGGCTCTTGAATTCATAGGCCGAGTCTTCGCCGAGCCGGACTTGATAAACGAGTTCGCGGATGAGGTCGGTGGTTTTGATCATGGGGTCTTCCTCATGAGGCTTTCAGTTGCCAGCGGATGGCAAACAGGCATTGCCGTTGCGGCGTGATTTCCAGCGCGGCTTCGATGTCGTTGAGCAGGCGGTCTTCTTCGGCGTCGATACGCTTTTTCTCTTCGTGGTAGTCGAGCATGACGCGGTCGCGTTCCTGCTCCAGTTGTTTGATCGCCCGCTTGGCGGCGAGCTTTTCTTGCAGCGAGGAAAGTTGCCGGGCGGCTTTGCGGGCTTCCTTGATTTCCTGGTCGAGTTGCTTGATGCGGATGTCGAGGGCGATGCGCCGGTCTTCCGCCCAAGCTTCGAGCTTCTCGGTTTCTTCACTGAAGAAGCGTTCGTTGAGCTGAAGTGCCGCGTCGAGCTTTTGACTTTCCTGCTCCGCCAGCAGCGTTTTGAAGACGGATTCGGCTTGCAACTCGGTGGCGACGTCGAGCACGCGGGCCGGCAGGGTCAGCAGGCGTTCTGCCAAGGAAGGATCGAATATCTCCCCGCCATCGCTTACTGCGGCAATCAGCAGGTGTTCGATGCGCTGCTTGGCGGCGGTCAGCGTCAGTATGTCTACCCGGAGTTCGCCGGACTGCCCGGCAAGGTTCTTCAGCCAGGCGTGCTGGCCGCCCTGGGTATGGTTGAGGTCGAATTCGAGCGTGGCAACGGGGAGTTCCGGCAGCGCCTGCCTGGCTTCGGCAATGAGTTGCCCGCCCAGGCCTTCGTTGGGGCGCAGGAAGCGGGCGTGGCTTTGTTCCGATTCCTGCCAGCGGACGTCGTACCAGTGGCCGTCGTGCCGGACGCGGTGGGCTTCGAACTGCGCTCCGGGCAGCATCATGCGGGCCAGCAGAAGCAGCTTTTCCTGATAGTCGTTGAGGTGCTGCTCGGTTCTTTCCTTGGTCAGGTTGAGGTGTTTGACGACGTCGACGTCAAGGTTTTCCAGCACCGAGCGCCGGGTTTCCTGGGTGCGCGCTTCGAGTTCGGTCTTGAAGCGGGCTTGCAGCAGATCGAACTCGGCATCGATCTGATCGGTGCTTTTGCAGCGCTGGTAAATCTCGTGAATATGGCGTTCGATGTCGACGCCGGACTCGATGCTGCCGAGAATCTCGTCGGAGGCGCCGAAGACGCCTTCGAACAGGCGAAATTTCTTGCTGAGGAGTTCAAAGACCCGTTCGTCGGCCCGATTGCCCTTGTTGATGAAATTGACCACGACGACATCGTTTTTCTGGCCGTAACGATGGACGCGACCGATGCGCTGTTCGACCCGCTGCGGATTCCAGGGCAGGTCGTAATTGATCAGCAGCGAGCAGAACTGGAGGTTGATACCTTCGGCGCCGGCTTCGGTACAGATGAGGATTTCGGCCGATTCGCGGAAATGGTCGACGAGGGCGGCTTTCATGTCGGCTGTTTTGGCGCCGGAAATGCGGCCGCTGCCTTCGTGCTGTTGCAGCCAGTTCTGGTAGATGCGCTTGGAGTCCGGGTCGGTGTTGCTGCCGTTGAGGATGGCGATCTTGTCGGCGTAGCCGTTGTCGGCGAGCAGTTCCTTGAGGCGGGACTGGGTACGGACCGATTCGGTGAAGATGACGGCCTTGCGCTTGCCGCCCAGGCGCTCGGCAAAATCAAAGGCCTTGCCGAGCACGCGCAGCAAGGCATCGGCCTTGGCGTCGCGGGCAATGCGTTCGGCGAGGGCGCGGAAATTCTTCAGTTGGTTCACTTCCGCTGCCAGGACCGCGGGATCGACGGTGTCTTCTTCATCGACGCCAGCTTCGTCGCTCAGGTCGTCGAGGGCGTCGTAGTCTTCGAGCGCGCTTGCCAGCGGTAGCTGTTTTTCCAGCCGTTCGATCATCGTGCTCAGCGTGCCCTGGATGGCATACGAAGACGAGGCCAGAATCTTGCGGATGACCAGTGTGACCAGGTGCCGGGCACCGGGCTTGATCGACAGGATGCTCTCATCCTGCAGGTATTCGGAAACCTGCTTGTAAAGTTCGAGTTCGTCCGGCGAGGGGCGGAAGTCCTCGGTCAACGAGTAGCGGCGGGTGAATTTGATGCCACCGATTTCCTGTACCTGCCGGCGCAAGGTGCGTTTGCAAATGGTGCGCAGGCGTTCCCGCAGGTTCTCGAATTCGGCATCCTCGAGCTTGGGGCGGCAATAGCGTGCCTTGAAAGCATCGAGGCTGCCGAAGAAGTGCGGGTCGATGATGGCGATCAGCCCGAACAGTTCCTGCAGGTTGTTCTGCAGCGGCGTCGCCGAGAGCAGCAGCTTGGGACGACCCTTGAGGGCGGCGTCGAGACGGCTGGCGATCTTGGCGCTTTCGCCCTTGTAGAAATTGCGCAATTTGTGGGCTTCGTCGAAAACGACCAGGTCCCAGGAAACCGCCGCCAGTTCGTTTTGCTTGCGCGAAGCAAATTCGTAGGAGCAGATCACCACGGCCGGTTCGCCGAAAGCGGCTTCCACCAGAAAGGGATTGGCCGCACCCTTGGTTTGCGCTTCCTTGAAGTTCCGGGCTTCCAGGATTTTTGACGGCAGCGAGAATTTCTCGATCAGTTCCTGGCTCCACTGCTTACGCAAGGTGGCGGGCACGATGAGCAGCAGGTGGCGTTTGCGCTCGGCCCATTTCTGAGCCAGGACGAGACTGGCTTCGATGGTTTTGCCGAGCCCGACTTCGTCGGCCAGGATGACGCCATTGGAAAGCGGCGAAGCGAGGGCGAACAGAGCCGCATCCACCTGATGCGGATTCATGTCCACTTTAGCGCTGGCAATGGTCTGAGTCAGCGCCTCTTCCGCCATGCCGTCGAGAGACAGAAGATGGGCAAGATAGCCGCTCTGGTAGGAGGTATACATGGGTCTCATCCGTGGCCGACATATGAAATCGGCCACCTAACGATTATCTACGTGTGCCAAAATTGCGCAACGATGATGGCCTAATGTGCTCATGTCAAACGAGCCAATTTTAATGGCGTGGTTTTGACAGCCACAAGCCAACCTTGACAGCAGGCCTTACCGAATCTAGGGTCACACCCGGTGATCCGTTTCAAGCCGGTGTCGCCCGCCTCCTTTCTGCTGGCAGAATGACGGGAACACCTCCGTGGGGTTACCCCACGGCATTGCAACGCTACACATCACGCCGCATGAGCGAAGCCGCGCTGCCACGCGGAGCTGCTCATGCAGAACCCGTCTGGTTGATCCGGATCACCACCCTCTTTCAAGCCCCATGACGCCCAAAGTTCGAACTGCCAAAGCGCTGGCTCACGCATTACTCGCCGGGTCTGCCGATCATGACTCGGCCATGGAGCGCTGCGCCCGGGTTCTGGATCAGCATCCTCCCTGGTTGACTTATCTGGTTCGCTCCATCCGTC
The DNA here is from genome assembly GCA_938004235.1 of uncultured Gammaproteobacteria bacterium. Classification (GTDB taxonomy): domain Bacteria; phylum Pseudomonadota; class Gammaproteobacteria; order Halothiobacillales; family Halothiobacillaceae; genus Thiofaba. The sequence continues at coordinate 10,908 of CALKWL010000276.1, read as the reverse complement.
AGCAATTCAAGCACGTATGGCATTCCGGCTCGCTCGCGGCAATGACTACCGCCATTGTGAACCTGCCAAGCTACCAGCATGCCTGGCTCAGCAAATCTCCGCCCCGTGTGCGCAGACCAAACCTGAGCAGCCTCGCCATGGCGCCGCGCCCCCAAGCGCTGCGTGATTGCGCGCCGCCGGATCTCGCCAGCGTTGGCGATATTGCCGACTGGTTGGAGTTACCCCCGCAGCAACTGGAATGGCTGACCGGCATCGGCTTCCGCGACGACGGGCAGAATGTCGAGGCATTCAGGCACTATCAATACCGCTGGCTGGAAAAACGCTCAGGCGGCCGACGTTTGCTGGAAGTCCCCAAACCTCAGTTACGCGCCATCCAGCGGCGCATTCTGCATGAGCTACTGGAACACATTCCGCCCCACGAAGCAGCCCATGGATTCCGCAAGGGGCACTCCTGCCTTGGCAATGCCGAGCTGCATGTAGGACAAAAAATCGTCGTGCATTTCGATCTGCAAGACTTCTTCCTGCACGTCCGCGGGGCGCGTGTATCCGGCCTGTTTCGCACCTTGGGCTATCCGCAACCCGTTACCCGTGTGCTCAGCGGGTTATGCACCAACCGAGCGCCGAGCAGCGTGACAGCGGCCGCAGGTTGCGACTACCCATCGGAACGGGACTGGGAAATTGGCAAACGCTACCAAGCCTTTCACCTTCCCCAAGGCGCCCCGACGTCGCCGTATCTGGCCAATCTTTGCGCCTTTCGGCTGGATGTGCGCTTACGCGGACTGGCCAGGCATCTGGGCGGCAATTATTCCCGCTACGCCGACGATCTGGTTTTTTCCGGCGGGGATGACATGGCGCGCGCGGTAGAGCGCCTGATGCCCCTTGTGGGCGCCATCGCGCTGGAAGAAGGCTTTATGCTCAACCACCGTAAAACCCGCGTCATGCGACCAGGCACGCGGCAAATCGTGACCGGCATCGTGGTCAACCAACGCCCCAACCTGCTCAGGGCGGAATACGATGCACTGAAGGCCACACTCTTCAACTGCGCGCGTGATGGCGCCCATCGCCAGAATCTGGCTGGACACAAAAACTTCCGAGCCCATCTGTTGGGCAAAATCGCCTCCGTCCGGCATATTCATGCGCAGAAGGGCGAGCGGCTCATGGAAATATTCCGCAGGATCGTGTGGGAAGGGCCTGCATAGAGGCCGCTCGCCAAGCACATTACATCCCGCGTTGCCGCATATGCCCCACCAGCGCGCTATCCATAGTCCGCGTATGCAGCTCAAACCAGCCGGGAAGCTGTTCGCGCACATAGGCGCGCGCCATCATCGGGCGGCCAAGGCGCACGCGTCTTTCGAGCTGATTCAGTTCGCCGATCACCCGGCCATGTTCGGCGCAATGTTCGGCAATCGCCGGAAAGCCGCTTTTGACCATGAGCGCTTCTTCGCGGGTGAAATGCTCGCGGGTGTGTTCGATCAGCTGCATGAACAGTTCGGCGAACTCATCGGCGGGAACCGTGTCGAGCCGATTGAGAAGCTCGATAAAGCTTTGGTGCAGATCGTCAATATCGCTACGGGCGAGGAATAGTTCGCCGCCCTCGTGTACACGTTCGGGGTTGAACAAGGCTGGTTTTGTGATCTGACTCATTAATATTGGCTCATTAAAACTGGCGCACCTTGATGTCGAGGATCTTGATTCGGTAGGCGATTTGGCGCGGGGTCATGTCAAGCAGGCGGGCGGCCTTGGCTTGCACCCAGCCGGATTGCTCCAGCGCGGCGATCACCCGTTCGCGCTCGTCCATGTCGGGGTCGTCGAGCTCCGGCATGGCGACGTGGCGCTCACTGACCAGAGAGGCGCTGGAGGAGGTACTGGGCGCTGTACCGCGCCCCATGCCCTCATCCATTCCGGTCATCAGCACCTGCTCGCGGTCGATCACCCCGCTATCGCACATCACGGCGGCGCGTTCCAGGCAGTTTTCCAGCTCGCGCACATTGCCCGGCCAGTCGTGATGTTGCAGCACGCGCAAGGCGCTTTCGGTGATTTTCAGCTCGCGCCCCTGGCCTCGCCCGATCTTGCCAATCAGAAAATGCGCAATTTCCGGGATGTCTCCCATGCGCTCGCGCAGGGCGGGAACATGAATCGGCATCACATTGAGGCGGTAATACAGGTCTTCGCGGAATTTGCCGCTTTCCACATCGCTTTCCAGGTCGCGGTGGGTGGCGGCAATCACACGCACATCGACCTTGATGGTGCGCGCACCGCCGATGCGTTCCAGCTCGCCTTCCTGCAATACGCGCAGCAACTTGGCCTGAAAGGCGGGGGAAACCTCGCCGATTTCATCGAGAAACAACGAACCGCCGTCGGCCTGCTCGAAACGTCCCTTGCGCTGCGCCACCGCACCGGTGAAGGCACCTTTTTCATGGCCAAACAGCTCGGATTCAAGCAGGCTTTCCGGCAGGGCGGCGCAGTTGATTTTGACGAAAGCGCCCGCCGCGCGCGGTGAGTTGTAGTGAATGGCGTGGGCAATCAGCTCCTTGCCGGTGCCGGTTTCGCCACGAATCAGCACGGTGGTATTCCACTTCGCCACCTGGCGCACCTGATCAAATACGCGCTGCATTTTCTCGGCGTGGCCGACAATATTGGAAAAACCGAACTGGCCGCGCACGGTACGCCGCAGGTTGTCGCGCTCTTCGGTCAAATCGCGGCGCTCGCGCGCCACCTGATCGGCCAGACGCACGCTTTGCCCAATCAGGTTGGCCACCATTTCCATCAGGCGCACGCGCTCATCCAACATGCCATCGGCGGGCGTATCCGGCTGGGCGGCCAGCACACCAACCAGCGTTCCGGCCAGACGAATCGGTACACCGATAAAGGGCAGCCCCGCATCATAAAGGCGCAGGCGGTCGAGAAAACGGCGCTCGTCGGCGACACGTTCGAGCACCACCGCCTGGCCGCGTTCAAGAATCAGCCCCACCACGCCCTCGCCGCGCTCGTAACGCACCGATTCAGCGCGCGTTGAAGGCAGGCCGTGCACTGCATGCACCCGCAAATCGCCCTCCGGCGTGGTCAACGTGACCAGACCGCGCGTCATGCCGCCTTCATCCAGCGCCTTGAGCACCTCGCTGAGGGTGGATTGCAAATCCAGCGAGCGCGAAAGCACGTGACTCACGCGGTACAGTGTTTCCAGCGCTTCGTCGAGAAACGCCATGCGCGCCTCGGTGAGCGGCTTGGTCATGACTTCTCTCCTTCCTTTTCCAACACCGGTTCCGCGCTCGTCGTGAACGCGGGTAAACCAACCCATACCCGGCAGCCAGGCGCATATTCATCATCAATTTCCAGCCAGCCGCCATGCCCCATCGCCACGTCCTGCGCCAGGGTCAGCCCCATGCCGACATGCCCACCGCCCGCGCGCCGGGTGGTGAAAAACGGCTCGAACACCTTGCGCCTCAATTCATGCGGAATGCCGGTGCCGCTGTCGCTGATGCTGACGACGAGGGTTCCATCCTTGCGCGCGCTGGTCACACGCAACTCGCGCACAAGGCTGCGCGACTGACGCAGCGCGTCGATGGCGTTTTGCATCAACTGTTTAAACATCTGGCGCAACTGGGTCGCCCTCCCGCGCACCGGCGGCAGGGCATAAGCCGGTTGCCAGTCCACCACGATGCCTTCGGCCAGGATCGACGCAGTGAGCAACGCCAGCACCTCGCGCAGCAGCATGTTCAGATTAAGCATGCTTTCTTCTTCCGACATGGCCTCCGGCATCCCCTGACGCAGGGTATCCAGCGCCGCCTGCCTGGTCTGCATGGCCTGCGTCAGCACACCGTTCAGCGCCTGCAAATCGCCCCCGGCCTGCTGCCGCGCCAACATGGCCGAGGCCGCACCGATCAGGTTGAGCGGCATCTGCATCTGGAAAATCGCCCCGGCAATCGCTTCACGCAGTTGTTGCAGACGCTCGCTTTCCGCCAGCACCGCGCGCAAGGCGTTCAAACGTTCCTGCTCCTGCTGGCGGCGCGCCTGGGTGATGTCGCTCATCGCCAGCAGCAAAAAGCTTTTCGTCTGCGGGTCGAAAAAGGCATCGGCACTGGCATCTTCTTCTTCAAAACAACGCACCGAACAGGCATACCAGCGACTGGAACCATCGGCGCGGCTCAGCTCGATCTCACGCCCGGTCAGCCGCTCGCCCGGCGGACAACCCGCAGGCGCGGACGTATCCAGCGCCATGCCACTGGATGCGCGCAAGGCCTCCAGTACGCGCAGCGCGGGCTCGCTATCGCCAAGATCGGCAGCCATGTTCTTGTACTCCAGGTTGTCGAGCACCACGCGCTGCTCGGTATCCAGCAGCGCCAGCGCCATCGGCGCCGAGTCCACCACGGTTTCCACCAGCAGCTTCTGGTTGCGCAGCTCGCGCACCAGACGGTGCAGCGCGGTGACATCGCGGTGCATTCCAAGAAAGTACAGCGCGCCGTCGGCGACATCGGTCACCGGGGAAATGGTCAGATCGGCCAGATAGCGCGTACCGTCCTTGCGCCGGTTGACCAGACGCCCGCTCCAGGGTCGCCGCGCCACCAGACTCGCCCACATGTCGCGGTACACCTGCGCCGGCGTATTTTTGTCGGAAAGCATCGACTCATTGCGCCCCAAAGCCTCGTCCAATCCGTAACCGGTGACCTCGCAAAAGGCCGCGTTGACGTACAGGATTTTCGCCTCGGCGTCGGTAATCGAGATCGCCACCGAAGATTGCTCGACGGCGGCCAAAAACACGCCATTCGGAAAGCGCTTGCTCAATTTTTTCAGATCGGCCATATCGCCTCCATCGCCCTGCTTGCCAGATGCGCGGGTTGCCTGACCCGCGCTTATGCGCAAAGCCATGCAATTTTCAGGCCTTTTATTGAGGTGATGGGGATTGAGGGGGTTTTGGGGGGATGATTTGGCGCACAAACGCTGCCAACGGCGCGGATTTCCTTCCCCCTTGGGGTCGCCGTGAACGGAGTGCTGGAGGCAGGGTAAACAGGCCATGGATGGCCTGTTTAGTCCCGTCGCAACATGGATGTTGCGTCGGGACGGCCTTGCCGTAGGCGCTTTGTTCACGGCTTGCCCGTAGGGCGACCCCTCGGGGGCGTGTTCTTTTGGTTACTTTTCTTGCGCGAGCAAGAAAAGTAACTCGCCCGTTGCCAGCTTGCTTTGCAACGAAGTTTTCACGTCAAGACGGGCGAAAAAGCCCACCAGCCGTTCAAGGCCGGTGGCATTGTTTCGCCCGTTTCCACGGTGCGACTTCGCACAAGGCATGTTTGATACGGGCGAGTAACTTTCTTTGCTTGCACAAAGAAAGTCACCAAAGAAATGCACCCCGCTGAAGTCGCCCTGCGGGCAAGCCGTGGACTGACCCGCTCCAGCCAGGTCGCCCCGACGCAACATCCATGTTGCGACGAGGCTAAATGCGCCATCCATGGCGCTTTTACCCGGCCTCCACAGGCCAGTCCACGGCGACTTCAAAGGGGAAACGAAATCCGGTCACTCACGCTGACGAGTCAGTCCATCCCTGCACCTCAAACCACTTAAACATCCGCAGCAACCCTCCTCCCTTGTCGCAAACCCGACAATCCAAACAAACCCGCCACACCCTCCGCTACACGCCCGCTCAACGCAACATCACCGCAAAAATACCTACAAGCCATTGTTATTCATGATCTTTATGCAATGACCTAAAAACCATAGGGACACTTGGTACAAGAAGTGCATTGGCAGAGTAAAAATTCGAGCGGAATACAAAACATGAGCGAATACCTGCTATTGCTGCTCGGCACGGCGCTGGTCAACAACGTGGTGCTGGTGAAATTTCTCGGCCTCTGCCCGTTCATGGGCGTGTCGAGAAAAATCGACAGCGCTATCGGCATGTCGCTGGCCACCACCTTTGTACTGGTGCTGGCCTCGGCGGCGACCTGGATGCTGGAGCACTGGCTGCTGGAGCCCTTCGGCCTGGAATACCTGCGCACCCTAGCTTTCATTCTGGTCATCGCCGCCGCCGTGCAGTTCACCGAAATGGTCATCCGCAAGAGCGCTCCAGCGCTGTACCAGGTGCTCGGCATCTACCTGCCGCTGATTACCACCAACTGCGCGGTACTCGGCGTAGCGCTGCTCACTGCAATGGAAGGCGGCAGCTTCATGCACACCCTGATGTACGGCTTCGGCTCGGCGCTGGGCTTTTCGCTGGCGCTGGTGATGTTCGCCGGGCTGCGTGAACGCATGGCGCTGGCGCAGGTGCCCGAGGTGTTTTCCGGTGCGCCGATTGGTTTTATCGCCGCCGGGCTGTTGTCGTTGGCCTTTATGGGCTTCGCCGGTTTGAAGATTGCATGAGGAGGCTACGCACATGATCGCCATCATCAGCTTGACCGCCCTGGGCGTCGCACTGGGTCTGGGACTTGGACTCGCCGCGCGCTTTCTGCGCGTCGAACAGGACGATGGCCTGGCCAGTGAAATCGAGGCCATGCTGCCCGGTTCGCAATGCGGCCAGTGCGGTTTTCCCGGTTGCGGCCCGGCGGCCGCCGCACTGGCCAGCGGCAGCGCGCCGGTCACCCTTTGCCCGCCCGGCGGCAGCGCGCTGGTGCGCCAGCTGGCCGACAAGCTGGGCGTAAAAGCGCAAACCTCGGGCATGAAAGAGAGCGTGCCCATGCTCGCCGTAGTCGAAGAAGCGCTGTGCATCGGCTGCACCAAGTGCTTCCGCGTCTGCCCGACCGACGCCATCGTCGGCGCGCCCAAGCAGATCCACAACGTGCTGCGCGAAGCCTGCACCGGCTGCGGCAAGTGCGTGGACGTCTGCCCGACCATGGCGGTGAGCATGATGCCCATGCCGGTCACGCTGCAATCCTGGGTGTGGCACAAGCCTGCGCCCGCCGTAGCGCCTGCGGTCGCGGCCTGACGATGGCGCCTCTTTCCATGAATATCAGCATGAACATCCTTAATCATCCAGCCGTTCGGCGCACCATGGTGCGCTGGGGCGTACACCCCGACGCGCGCAAACAGGCCGCCTCGCCGCAAGACATCGAGCGCCTGCCCCTGCCCGCCATGCTGCACATCCCGCTGCTGCAACACAGCGGAGCGCCGGCCAAACCGGTGGTCAGCGTCGGTCAGCATGTGCTCAAGGGTGAGTTGCTAGGCGCGCGTCAGGGCAATATCAGCGCGCCCGTCCATGCGCCGACTTCGGGCACTGTGGTCGCCATCAGCGACTATCCCGCGCCGCATCCCTCCGGCCTTGGCGTGCTCAGCATCTCGCTGGAGCCGGACGGCGAAGACCGCTGGATCGAGCTGACTGAAACCGATCCCTTCAGCCTTACTCCGGCGCAGATCGCCGAGCGCGTAGCCGCCGCCGGGGTGGTGGGAATGGGCGGAGCCACCTTCCCCTCCTCGGTGAAAATGCTGCTAGGTAAGCGCTCGCAGGTGCACACCCTGCTGGTCAACGGCTCGGAGTGCGAGCCCTATCTGAGCTGCGACGACCGCCTGATGCGCGAGCGTGCCGCCAAAATCGTCGAAGGCATCCGCATCGTGCTGCACGCCGTAGGTGCAACCAAGGCGCTGTGCGGCATTGAAAACAACAAACCGGCGGCCATCGAGGCCATGCGCCACGCGGCGGCAGACTTTGCCGCCATTGAGGTCATCGCTCTGCCCACGCGCTATCCGATGGGTTCGGATCGTCAGCTGATCCATGTACTCACCGGGCAGGAAGTACCCAGCGACGGGCGCAGCGCCGATGTCGGCGTACTGGTGCATAACGTCGGCACGCTGTACGCCATCCAGCAGGCGGTACGCTTTGGCCGCCCGCTGATTTCGCGCGTGGTCACCGTGGCGGGCGGCGCGGTGGCCCGACCGCGCAATCTGGACGTGCTGATCGGCACTCCGGCGCGCCTGCTGGTCGAACACTGCGGCGGCCTGCGCGAGCCCCCGGCGCGCCTGCTGATGGGCGGGCCGATGATGGGGCTGCAACTGCCCTCGCTGGACGCGCCGATCATCAAGGGCAGCAGCGGCATTCTTGCCCTCGGCGCGCATGAAATCGCCCAGGAACAGCCCTCGCCCTGCATCCGCTGCGGCCAGTGCGTGTCCGCCTGCCCGATGAATCTGATGCCGTTTGAAATGTCGGCACATATCCGTATCGGCGATCTGGATGCAGTGCAGGGCATCAAGGACTGCATCAGTTGCGGCTCGTGCAGCTACGTTTGCCCGGCGCATATCCCGCTGTCGCATTATTTTGACTATGCCAAGGGCGAACTGACCGCGCGCGAACGCGGCAAGATGCGCCAGGAATCCATCCGCCAGCTCACCAGCGCACGCAAGGAGCGCCTCGAACGCGAGGCGCGCGAAAAGGCCGAAGCCGCCGCGCGCCGCAAGGCCGAACGCGAACGCGCCAAGGCCGCCACCGCCAAGGAAGCGACCTCATGAGCCACATCAGCCACGCGCCCCATGCGCACGCCCCCACCAGCATATCCCGCGTGATGTGGCTGGTGATCGCCGCCCTGGTTCCGGCCACTCTGTTTTCCATTTGGCTCAACGGCTGGCCGGCGCTGCTGTTGTGGCTTGTGACCGTGGGCAGTGCGGTATTCGCCGAATTTTTCTGCCTGCGTCTGGCGCAACGCCCCGCCGCCCCGGTGCTGGCCGACGGCAGCGCCGTGCTTACCGGCTGGCTGCTCGCCCTTAGTCTGCCCGCCTGGGCGCCGTGGTGGATCGGCGCGCTCGGTGCAATCTTCGCCGTGGTGGTGGTCAAGCAGGTGTTCGGTGGTCTGGGACAAAACCTGTTCAACCCGGCCATGGCCGCGCGCGTGATGCTGCTGATCGCCTTCCCGGTCGAACTCACCACCTGGGTGCAGCCCGCGCCGCTGTTTTCCGCCGATGCGCTCAGCCTGTCGCAGTCCTTCGCCCTCACCTTCCTCGGTCAGATGCCGTCATCCTTCGCTGCCCTCAGCGGCGCCACCACCCTCGGCCATATCAAGACCGAGTTGACCCGCGACATCAGCGTGACCCAGGCGCTGGCCGCGCATGGGCAGTCGATGAGCGCCAGCCTGTTCGGCCTGCACGGCGGCAGCCTGGGCGAAACCGCCGCCCTGCTGCTGGCGGCGGGCGGCCTCGCCCTGATTGCCCTGCGCGTCATTACCTGGCATATCCCGCTGGCCGTGCTGGCCGGGGTCGCCCTGCCAGCCCTGTTGCTGCACGCGAATGACCCGGCGCGTTATCTTGATGTCACCACCCATTTGCTCAGCGGCGGCCTGATTCTCGGCGCATTCTTTATCGCCACCGACCCGGTCACCTCGCCGGGCTCGCCGCGCGGCCAGTTGATCTTCGGCTTCAGCGTGGGACTGCTCACCTGGCTGATCCGCACCTACGGCGGCTATCCGGAAGCCGTAGCCTTCGCCGTCATCCTGATGAACGCGCTGACCCCGGTGATCGACCGCTATGTGCGCCCGCGCATTTACGGCCATGCCAGCAAGGCGGCGAGCAAAAAGGGAGCCGCATCATGAAGCTGAAACTCTCCGAATTGCGCGACACCCTTGGCTACCAGATCGCCCTGCTCGGCCTAGTCGCCCTGCTCGCCAGCCTGCTGCTGACCCAGGCCAGCGCGCTGACCCGCGCCGACATCGCCGCCGCCGAAGCGCGTGACCTGCAAGTTTCGCTGGCGCAAGTGCTGCCCGAAGGCTCGTTTGACAACGCGCTGGCGCAAGACACCATGCAGCTCGACACCCCGCAAGGCGCGGTCACCGTGTTCCGCGCCCGCCTCAAGGGCAAGGTCACCGCCGTGGTGATGAAGCTCAGCCCGATTGGTTACGCTGGGCCGATTGACCTGGTGATGGGCGTGGATGCCGACGGCAAGGTGCTCGGCGTGCGCGTGCTCAAGCACAAGGAAACGCCGGGACTGGCCGACCAGATCGAAACCAGCAAGGGGCGCTGGATTTTCTCCTTCGACGGCAAGAGCCTGGGCAATCCGCCGCTGAAGGACTGGGCGGTGAAAAAAGACGGCGGCGTGTTTGATCAATTCACCGGCGCGACCATCACCCCGCGCGCCATTGTTGGCGCACTTAAGCGCGGGCTGGAACTGTCCGCCAAGGAGCATGAGCGCCTGTTTGACGCAAAAGTGGAAGGAGGTACGCCATGAGTTACTGGCAAATCACCCGCGACGGCCTGTGGGACAAAAACGTGGTCTTTACCCAGATGCTGGCGCTCTGCCCGGCGCTGGCCGTCACCAGCACCGCCACCAACGGCCTCGGCATGGGGCTGGCCACCACCGCCGTACTGCTCGGCGCGAACGTGCTGATCGCCATGCTGCGCCACCTTATCAGCCCGGATGTGCGCATCCCGGTGTTCATCGTGCTGATCGCCACCCTGGTCACCCTGGTGGACATGGCGCTCAACGCCTGGTTGCACGAGCTGTACAAGGTGCTGGGGCTGTTCATCGCTCTGATCGTGGTCAACTGTGCCATCCTTGGCCGCGCCGAATCCTTCGCCTCGAAAAACCCGGTCGCCGCCTCGGCGCTGGACGGCCTGATGATGGGACTGGGTTTTACCCTCGCCCTGATCGCCATTGGCGGCACGCGCGAGATTCTCGGCAGCGGCACCCTGTTCAAGGATGCCCACCTGCTGCTCGGCGAGGCCTTCAGCTTCCTCGAACTGACCCTGATCCCCGGTTACAAGGGTTTCTTGCTGATGATCCTGCCGCCCGGCGGCTTCCTCGCGGTCGGCTTCCTGCTCGCCGTCAAGCGCATTATCGACCAGCGTAGCGCACGCAAGGCGCAGGAGACGGCAAGCGTCGCAGCGCCTGTGTCGGCGTGATGGACAACAACAGGACTTACGCAAAGGAAATAAAACAATGCAAATCAGCGTCACCTAGATCGGAAGAGCACACGTCTGAACTCCAGTCACGTCAGTCAATCT
>CALKWL010000275.1 GCA_938004235.1 uncultured Gammaproteobacteria bacterium | reverse complement strand
GACGATGTACAGTGCAATCCTTGGAGAAAGAATCGCCGCTTTCAGCGCCTAACGCAGAGGTGAGCCGATGACAAAAGCGCAGCTTTTGGCAGTCGGCTCGACCGCCGAGTTATGCCCCGGCCGAACAGGAGGAATGATGAGCAAACAGATTGTGATGCGTGACAGCCCCGAGGCGGCACAGTACCGGACCGACCTGAAGGGGTGGGTTTCACGCGATGGCTTCTACTTCGGCGACGGCCCGCAAGGCGAGAGAACAGCCCGCTACGCCGGCTGCACCCATGTACCGTGCGAGCGTTGCGACGCGCCGACCCCGAAGGGTTACACGCAGTGCCGAGGCTGCCGCGACCTGATCTACATCGCCAAGTACGAGGCCATGCCTCGCGCCGAGTGGGACGGCAAGGCTCTGCTCTACTCGGAGGCCCGCGACCAGTATTACAGCACCCCGGACGATGCCGCCGAGGATCTGGAAGAAGACCAGACGCTGGCCGACCTGCGGTTGGTGATCTGCGAGCCGAACTACGTGCGTCAGCTCGAACCGGACTACTGCTGCGACGATCTGCCCGAGGACGGCGACGTGCCGGACGACGTGGCGGAAGCGATGGAGGCATTCAACGAGGCCGTGGCCGGCATCGTGCTCTCGTGGTCGCCCGGCAAGAAGGCGCTGGCGCTGCCCGATGAGGGGCATAACGCAGAGCTAAACGGCGCTGCGCAGCAGCGTCCGCTTTGAGCGCCGGGTTATGTGGCTGGCGCCGGAAGCGGAGGAATGAAGGTTGAACAACTTGCAAAAAAATGAAGCGAATGCCGCTTTTACGGAGTGACCATGCTGGAACTGGACAAGATTCACTGCGGCGATAACTGCGACTTGCTCGGACAACTGCCGAGAGAGTGCATTGACTTGGTGGTGACAAGCCCGCCATACGATGACCTACGCACCTACGGCGGGCACTCTTGGGATTTCTTCGGCGTGGCGTGGCAACTCAAGCGTGTGCTGAAGCCGGGGGGTGTGATTGTGTGGGTTGTGGCAGATGCCACGAAGGACGGCAGCGAGACGGGTAGCAGCATGGAACAGGCGCTGCACTTTAAGCGCCTTGGCTTGAACCTGCACGACACGATGATTTATGCGAGCGACAAGCCGCCGCTGACGCACAACAGGTATGAGCAGGCTTGGGAGTTTGCTTTTGTCTTGAGCGCCGGAAGGCCGAGCAGGTGGACGCCGCTGAAGCGCGAAACGCTGCACGGAGGGAAAGGCCGGAGCGGGACATTCATGCACTCGGCGGGAGCCGACTACAAGCCGGCCAACACGCGAACGCCGGTAGCCGACGAAGCGCTGAGGCAAAACATTTGGTGGTACGCGACAGGCAACGAAAAGCAAGGGCACCCGGCACCGTTCCCGCTTGCGATGGCGGTTGATTTCATCTCGACATGGAGCAACCCCGGCGACTTGGTGCTTGATCCGTTTTCTGGCAGTGGCACCACGGCGAAGGCGGCGAAGGAATTGGGGCGCAGGTTCTTGGGATTGGAGATCAACCCGGAATACTGTGCGATTGCAGAGCGGCGGATAGCGCAGCAGGTGCTGGAACCTGAAGCCGTATAACCCGGCGATGGCTATGCAGGAGGGTGCGCAACTTATCGACGACCTTTCCGCGATCGCGATTGAAATGCTGGCGACGATGCGGCACGACACAGCGTTACCGGAGGGGTGCCCGGCATGTGCGATGAGTGCTAGGCTTGCTGCTCTCGGCGTCGTATCCAGCTGATGTGCGGCCGCCACCCTTGCGAGAAGCCCTCCTGCACGCACAGCGAGGCCCATAGAAGCGATTGCGAGGCTCGCACTGTGATGCAGTGGCCAAAGCAACAAAGAAACGCCTTCTACGCGCTTGTACGCAAGGCGCGAGGAGAGGCCGCGGCGCGGGATCTCTGCGCCGCTGTGTCTGAGCAATGGAAAAAAACCGGCGCGGCGGTCCCGTGATAATCATGAAAGGAGCAGTAATGGCGACATATCAGGAACTGGTGGAGCAGAAAAAGGCGCTTGATGAGCAGATCGAAACGGCGCGCAAGTCGGAAGTGTCGGCGGCCGTCGCCGAGGTCAAGCGGTTGATCGGTGAATACGGGCTGACGGCGGTTGATTGCGGTTTCGGAGCGCCAGCGAAGAAGTCGGCCGGAAAGGTCGCCGTGAAGTACCGCGGCCCGAACGGCGAGGCGTGGACCGGCCGCGGTAAAACGCCTGCGTGGGTTATTGCGCAGGAAGCCGCCGGGCGTACGCGGGAATCGATGCTCGTTTGCTGAAATGACGACCAGACAGGCAGCGGCGATCGCGGAAAAGCTCGATGCATTGGCGGACGAAATGCGCGCGACAGCCGATGTCGTGCGCAGCGGCCTGTCGAGAGTACCCGACTCGCCGCACCTGATTTCGCTGGCCAGAAGCGCGCGCATTGCGGCTCTTATGCTGCGGGCCAATATGGCCATGTCTGACCGGGCAATGCACCTGGCCGGTGAGTTGTTTGGGGTTAGTCATGGATTGCGGGAGTGGGTTGAATTTGCGCAGATCGGAAGAGCACACGTCTGAACTCCAGTCACGTCAGTCAAT
>CALKWL010000274.1 GCA_938004235.1 uncultured Gammaproteobacteria bacterium | reverse complement strand
GACCACCGAGATCTACACTCTTTCCCTACACGACGCTCTTCCGATCTTGGAACGAGGTGCTGCGCCTGCGCGCCGAAATGGACAACCTGCGCAAACGTACCGAGCGCGACATCGACAATGCACGCAAATACGCGCTGGAGCGTTTTGTCGATTCGCTACTGGGCGTGGCCGACAGTCTGGATCTTGGTCTGAAAGCCTGCATGGACGCGACTGAAGTCGAAGCCTTGCAAAAAGGCACGGAAATCATGCACAACCAGTTTTTCCAGACTTTGGAACGTTACGGCGTCAAGGCCATCAACCCGCAAGGCGAAGCCTTCAACCCGGATCTGCACCAGGCCATCTCCATGCAGCCGAGCGAGGCAGCGTCCAACACCGTGCTACAGGTATTACAGAAAGGCTACCAGCTGAACGAACGCGTACTGCGTCCGGCGCTAGTCATTGTCGCGCAATAAAAATTTGCACATCAGGGCTTGAATTCCCTGCCTACGCTATCAGCTTGTTTTCACTCGTTAATCAAACCAGTTCAATATATTACGGAGTTTCCCCATGGCTAAAATCATCGGCATCGATCTCGGCACCACCAACTCCTGCGTCGCCATCATGGAAGGCGGTACGCCCAAGGTCATTGAAAACAGCGAAGGCGCACGTACCACGCCTTCCGTGGTCGCCTTCACCAAGGACGGCGAAGTCATTGTCGGCCAGCCGGCCAAGCGCCAGGCGGTCACCAACCCGCAGAATACCCTGTACGCGGTCAAGCGCCTGATTGGTCGTCGCTTTCAGGAAGACGCGGTACAAAAAGACATCAAACTGATGCCGTTTGCCATCGTCAAGGCCGACAACGGCGACGCCTGGGTTGAAGCCACCGGCAAGAAAATGGCGCCACCGGAGGTTTCTGCACGCGTGCTGATGAAAATCAAGAATGACGTGGAAGCCTACCTGGGCGAAGAAGTCACTGAAGCGGTCATCACTGTCCCGGCCTACTTCAACGACAGCCAGCGCCAGGCCACCAAAGACGCCGGTCGCATCGCCGGCCTGGACGTCAAGCGCATCATCAACGAGCCGACTGCCGCTGCATTGGCCTATGGTCTGGACAAGCAGCAGTCCAAGGACATGAAGATCGCCGTGTACGACCTCGGCGGCGGCACCTTCGACGTGTCCATCATCGAAATCGCCGACATCGACGGCGAGAAGCAGTTTGAAGTGCTGTCCACCAACGGCGACACATTCCTCGGCGGCGAAGACTTCGACAACCGCCTGATCGACTTCCTGGTGGACAGCTTCAAGAGCGAGCAAGGCGTGGATCTGCGCAACGACCCGCTGGCCATGCAACGCGTGAAGGAAGCCGCTGAAAAAGCCAAGATCGAGCTGTCCTCCACCGAGCAGACCGACGTCAACCTGCCCTACGTGACCGCCGACGCCACCGGGCCCAAGCACATGAACATCAAGATCACCCGCGCCAAGCTCGAAGCGCTGGTGGACGATCTCATCACCCGCACCATCGAGCCCTGCCGCGTTGCGCTCAAGGACGCCGGCGTGTCCGCATCCCAGATCGACGAAGTGATCCTGGTCGGCGGCCAGACCCGCATGCCCAAGGTGCGTGAAGCGGTCAAGGCCTTCTTCGGCAAGGAGCCGCGCAAGGACGTCAACCCAGACGAGGCTGTGGCCGTAGGCGCCGCGATTCAGGGCGGCGTGCTCTCCGGTGAACGCAAGGACGTGCTGCTGCTCGACGTCACCCCACTCTCCCTGGGCATCGAAACCATGGGCGGCGTGATGACCAAGCTGATCGAGAAGAACACAACCATCCCGACCAAGGCCAGCCAGACCTTCTCCACCGCCGACGACAACCAGACCGCCGTCACCGTGCATGTGCTGCAAGGCGAGCGCGAAATGGCCTCCGGCAACAAGTCGCTGGGTCGCTTCGACCTGAACGACATTCCGCCCGCGCCGCGCGGCATGCCGCAGATCGAGGTGTCCTTCGACATCGACGCCAACGGCATTCTGCACGTCTCTGCCAAGGACAAGGCCACCGGCAAGGAGCAATCCATCCGCATCACCGCCTCCAGCGGCCTGAGCGAGGCGGAAATCCAGCGCATGGTGCAGGACGCTGAGGCGCACAAGGAAGAAGATCACAAGCTGCGTCTCTTGATCGATGCGCGCAATCAGGCGGACGCCATGATTCACGCCACCGAAAAATCGCTCAAGGATCTTGACGGCAAGGTGGACACCAGCGAGAAACAGGCCGCCGAAACAGCGATTGCCGATTTGAAGGAAGCCATCAAGGGCGACGACAAGGACGCTATCGAAAGCAAGACCGAAGCCTTGGCTAAAATCTCCGGTGAAATTGCGCAGAAGGCTTACGCGCAAGCGTCGCAGAACGAAGGCGGCGCGCAGGCGAGTGCTGGCGCAAACAAGGGTGACGACGATGTGGTCGATGCCGAGTTTGAAGAAGTGAAAGATAACAAATAAGGCAGCATCACTCTTGTTGCGAGCGTACCTTGTAGGGCGCAATAGCCATGCGTATTGCGCCGGATACCTCTGGCGGGTTACGACTACAACCTAACCCGCCCTACAATGAGCCAATGACAGAACCCCAGCCGCAGAACACTTTCGGGTTCTGCGGCTTATCCATTTTCTGGAACAGACATGGCAAAGAAAGACCTTTACGAAATCCTTGGCGTGAGCAAAAACGCCAGCGAAGACGAGCTGAAAAAAGCCTATCGCCGTCTGGCGATGAAATACCATCCCGACCGCAACCCCGACGACAAGGATGCCGAAGCCAAATTCAAGGAAGCCAAGGAAGCCTATGAAATCCTGACCGACGCACAAAAGCGCGCCGCCTATGACCAGTTCGGCCACGCCGCCTTTGAAGGCGGCATGGGCGGCGGTGCAGGTGCGGCGGGCGGCTACGGCGGCGCAGGCTTTTCCGATATTTTCGGCGATGTGTTCGGCGATATTTTCGGCCAGGCCGCGCGTGGTCAGGCAGGGCGCGGCGGCACGCGCGCCTATCGCGGCTCCGATTTGCAATACAACCTTGAAATCAGCCTGGAAGAAGCCGTGGCGGGAACCACCGTCACCATCAAGATTCCCTCCAGCGAAGAGTGCAGCGCCTGCGGCGGCAGCGGCGCCAAAAAGGGCAGCAAACCCAAGACCTGTCCCACCTGCGGCGGCGTCGGCGCGGTGCGTATCCAGCAAGGCATTTTCGCCGTGCAGCAAACCTGTCCCACCTGCCAAGGGCGCGGCGAGATCATCGAAGACCCCTGCCCCGTCTGTCACGGGCAAGGTCGGGTCAAAACGCAAAAATCACTCTCGGTCAAAATTCCGCCCGGCGTGGATACCGGCGATCGCATCCGTCTGTCGGGCGAAGGCGAACACGGCGGTCATGGCGGACCCGCGGGCGATCTGTTCGTGGTGGTGCATGTCAAGGCGCACCCGATTTTCACCCGTCAGGATGCCGACCTGTACTGCGAAGTGCCGATCAGCTTCACCACGGCGGCGCTCGGCGGCGAAGTGGATGTGCCGACCCTGAGCGGCAGCGTGCGCCTGAAGATTCCGCATGAAACCCAGAGCGGCAAACTGTTCCGCCTGCGCGGCAAGGGCGTCGCGCCGGTGCGCGGCGGCGCCACGGGCGATCTGATCTGTAAGGTCACCGTGGAAACCCCGGTCAAGCTGAGCGAAGAACAGAAAGAGCTGCTGCGTAAGTTTGAAGACTCCTTAAGCGGCAATCACCACCGTCCACAGGAACATTCCTGGCTGGACCGGGTGAAAAAATTTGTGGATGATTTGCGCAGCTGATTTTTCGCATGATCCATCATGCGGCCAGCCCGGGATTTCCCGGGCTTTTTTTCGCTCAGACTCCCCTGCCTCCCTCGCCACGCCCTCACCCGTCAAGGGGTAGAGAGAAAATCCGGATTCTGCGTAAGCCCTGAAATAAAGATGGGCGCGCAGGTACAAACCAGGACGCGCTGCCCTCGGTCACTCTATGTCAAGCCTTCTTTTGACCGACAGGCTGCTAGACTCTTGCATAAATCACTACGAGCAGCGTTCATGAACACTCCCACCCAACACGAAGACCATGACGACCACGCAGATCATTCGCGCAGTAAGGCCATTTACCTGCTGCCCAATCTTTTAACGACCGCCGGACTGTTTTGCGGCTTTTTCGCCATTATTTCCGCCACGCAGGGCAAATTCGAGTTCGCAGCCATGGCGGTGTTTCTGGCCATGGTGTTCGATGCGCTGGATGGGCGGGTGGCGCGCATGACCAACACTCAGAGCGCCTTTGGCGTACAGTACGACTCGCTTTCCGATGTGATCGCCTTTGGCGTCGCACCTGCGCTGGTGGTTTATTTGTGGGCGCTGTCCGGTATCGAAGGGCGCTGGGGCTGGATCGGGGCGTTCGTCTATGTGGCGGGCGCAGCCATTCGCTTGGCGCGCTTCAACGTCCAGGTGGGTACCACTGACAAGAATTTTTTTGTAGGCCTGGCCAGCCCCGCCGCCGCTGCCCTGCTCATGGGGATGGTATGGTTCGGCGAAGAGCATGATCTGGGTGCTGCGGCCTTTGCAGGATGGGCCTGGGTGATTACCGTGAGCGCAGGTCTGTTGATGGTCAGCAGTCTGCCGTACTACAGCTTCAAAAGCTTTGACTGGCGCAAGCGGGTGTCCTACCTGAGCGTGCCGTTGATTATCGTGGTTTTCGCCTTGGCGATGCGTGATTTTGCCCTCACCCTCTGGAGCCTCTTTCTGCTCTACGCCTTATCCGCACCGCTGTATGTGCTGCTGCGGCGCGCGCAGCGCGTAACCTAGCCGCCTGCCAAACTTGATATACGGGTACGCTTACCCTTATATTCAGTCCATGAACGCTTACACGTCACGCCACACCGAATTCCTTGATCTGGGCGCCCTGCTCGCCCTGCGACTGCTGCCGCCCAGCGGCAAATAATTCCCATGCCTGGCGAGGCGCAATACGCAGCACCACCCCAACCGAATTTTCCGCTAATCCAGAGCGACGCGTGTCGTGTCCGCGTCGCTTATTTTCAGGAATCAAGCTCATGAGCAACAGTAAACTCATTATTTTCGACACCACCTTGCGTGATGGTGAACAAAGCCCCGGCGCGTCGATGACGCGCGAAGAAAAAATCCGCATTGCCCGCGCCCTGGAGCGCATGAAGGTGGATGTGATCGAAGCCGGTTTTGCCGCCGCCAGCCAGGGTGATTTTGATTCGATCAAGGCCATTGCCGAGATAGTGAAGGAATCCACCGTATGCTCGTTGGCGAGCGCCAGCGAAAAAGATATTCGTGCGGCGGGCGAGGCGATTCGCCCGGCAGCGCGCGGGCGGATCCACACCTTTATCGCCACCAGCCCGATTCACATGGAAAAGAAGCTGCGCATGTCGCCCGATCAGGTGGTCGAAGCGGCGGTGCGCGCCGTGAAGCTGGCGCGTGAATATACCGATGATGTCGAGTTTTCCGCCGAAGATGCCGTGCGTTCGGACATGGATTTCCTCTGCCGCATTTTCGATGCGGTGATTCAGGCCGGCGTCAAAACGCTGAACGTGCCGGATACTGTCGGTTACGCGGTGCCCGATCAGTGGGGCGCGCGCTTCCGCGAGCTGATTGCGCGTGTGCCGAATGCCGATCAGGTGATCTGGTCCACGCACTGCCATAATGATTTGGGTATGGCCGTAGCCAACTCCCTGGCCGCAGTAATGAACGGCGCGCGTCAGGTCGAATGCACCATCAACGGCCTGGGTGAGCGTGCCGGCAATGCCTCGCTCGAAGAGGTGGTGATGGCGGTACGCACGCGCCACGATGCCTTCGGTGTGGAAACAGGTATTGACGCCACCCAGCTGGTGCCAACCTCCAAGCTCGTTTCCAGCATTACCGGCTACCCGGTGCAGCCGAACAAAGCCATTGTCGGCGCGAATGCCTTTGCGCATGAATCCGGCATTCACCAGGACGGCGTGCTCAAACACCGTGAAACCTACGAAATCATGCGCGCTGAAGATGTGGGCTGGGGCGCCAACAAGCTCACCTTGGGCAAGCTTTCCGGGCGCAACGCCTTCCGCACCCGTTTGCAGGAGCTGGGCATTCAGCTTGAAAGCGAGGAAGTGCTCAATACCACGTTTGCCAAGTTCAAAGAATTGGCCGATAAGAAGCGCGAGATTTTTGATGAAGACTTGCAGGCGCTGGTCTCCGGCGTGGTTGAAGAGGCCGAAGAAACCTTGCGTCTGGTGGCGCACAAGGTCTGCTCAGAAACCGGCGAAACGCCGCACGCGCATCTGGTGCTCAATGTTGACGGCATTGAACACACTGTCGACGCTCAGGGCGGCGGACCGGTGGATGCCGTGTTCAAGGGTATCGAAAAGGTTGTGCAGAGCGGCAGCGCCCTGACCCTGTACTCGGTCAATAACATCACCGGCGGCACCGACGCGCAGGGTGAGGTGACCGTGCGCGTGGAAAAGGACGGTCGCATTATCAACGGACAGGGCGCGGATACCGACATTGTGATTGCTTCAGCCAAAGCCTATCTGAATGCCCTCAACCGTCTGCGTCAGCCGGAACAGCGCCAGCACCCACAGCTGGGTGATGACATTTAACCCTATGCCGCAGCGCGCTTCGCCTCAGACTCAGTCTGCCTTGTTGGACGAACTGGGCATCGTGCAATGGCGCCCGCGCCCGGGACGCTTCTTTCCGGGCGCGGGCGCGCAAACGGCGACGGAGGACGCACTAATGTGCGCTGCTTCCGAGCCAGTCGCAATCAATGCGCCTGCTGCCCGTGCTTTGGACATAGGCGTGGACATGGTCATCTGTGCCGATACTCGCTCCGAGGCCGAAGCCGAACAGTTGGCGCGCATTATTCAGGCGGTGCATGGCTTGCGCGCCGGTTTGCATATCGAACATTGCGCATTGGATGCGCCGCCGCCGCCTGCTCATGCGTTACTGCGTCTGGATGATGCGGCTTTCCCCAGTCCGGCCACCATGCTGGCGCAGCCTTCATCCAAGCGCCCGCTTTGGCAGGCCTTGCAAGATGCCGTGGCACGCTTGCCGTGAGCGCTTTTTCACAACTGAAACTGCGCGCCTGGCGCGAAGACGATATCGCGCCCATGGCGGAAATCGAACAGGAGGCCTACCCCTTTCCCTGGTCGGAAGTCATTATGCGCGACTGTTTTCATGCCGGGCATTGGGGCTGGACGGCCTGGTCACGCAGCGAGCTCGCGGCCTATGCCGTGGTACAGGCGGTGCTGGACGAAGCGCATCTGCTGAACCTGTGCACCGCGCCCGTCTGGCAAGGACAAGGCGTGGGACGAGGCATGTTGCACTGGGTCATACAGCAATGCGCTGCACACGACATGCAGCGCATCTTGCTGGAAGTCAGAGCATCCAATACGCCTGCGCTGGGTCTGTATCGCAGCTTGGGCTTTGAGCAGGATGGCCTACGCAAGGGCTATTACCCGGCAAGTCCAGGACGTGAGGATGCGGTGTTGATGAGTCGTGCGCTGTAGCCGCCTCAACATGCTCACACCGCGCATTTGCACGGCATCCGTTATTGATACGGCACAGAGAATTTTTGAATCTGACGTATGTTGGAAGCACAATTGCGGTCGGTCAGTCTCAGAGAGCCGTATCAATAATCGAAATTTCAAACAGGTTCTGAGAAAAATCCGCTGCAAATCCGTCTGAGCGGCGCCGATTTCACTGGATTTTCAGATAAGCCGCACCCTGCATCTGCAAATCGGCAATGGCCGCAACGCCTGAAGGCGTAAGACTAACGCCCGGGTACACCTTGCTTTTATCCAGAGAAATTTCATCGCGCGTCTTGTCGCAGAGTATGGCTTTGACATTCTTGAGCTTGATGAGAGTATCCAAGCGCCCCTTCAGCTCGGCGCGACGATCCAACAACGCCTTGTCGGCAACATAAGGCGTACCCTTCAGCGCATCATCGGTGACAAAGCGGATACCGTAACCTACAAACACCAGCGAAACCTCATAATCACGTAAATCACCTTCATAAGCGTTGATAATGTTATTGATTGAGGTCAGCGTCGCCGAATAACGGGTGACATCGCTGAAATCAACGTGGTAGACCACCTTGGCAGGCGCTGCGAGCACCGCGAAAGAGACCATTAAAAAAAGAAAAGCAAAGCTGCTTTTGATCCAAACGCTCATCAGGATGATCCTCGTTTTGAAATGGGGGTCGTTGCACAGCGCACTCTCCCGCTGAGATGCGCCTGCCGGAATAACGGACAGCCGGATTCTAGTCATTATTCGATGCCTCTTCCAATACGGCGCTTGTACAAAGGTGGGAGCCTTACCGTGGCGGCGACGCGCACCGATCAGGGCAAACATTTCAAGGAGCGCCCCAGCTCAGGCGCAGCTTGCCGCCAAAGACGTTGCGTACGGACAGCAGCAGCCCGGCCACGGGGGCTTCGCTGGCAGAAGACGAGACGTCGCTGTAGGTCAGCGTGGTGCGCCAGCCGTTGCGGGCATCCAGGGTTTGCAGGCGGCCGAATCAACGAGAAGGCCGTCCCGGATTTGACGAAATTGGACTCTCCCTAGCCTCCATTCGGCGGGTTGCAACCCGCCCTACATCAGGGGTTGCGGGCTACGCGGGCTGGTGGGCAAAACCCCGCGCGGCACGCCTGGCACCGAGCGCGACAACCTGCTAAGCCAGCTTGAAAGCATGGTGCAGGATGCCGTGGCGGTCATTCCCGATGACTCCAGCGTGGACATAGTGGAGGGGCAAAAAACCAGCTCGTCCACCATCTATGCCGAGTTGCTGATGTACTGTCGCAGCGAGATCAGCATTGCGCTGCTGGGGCAAAACCAAACCACCGAAGCCAATAGCAACAAGGCCAGCGCCACGGCGGGGTTGGAGGTCACGCAGGACATTCGTGACGCGGATGTGTCGATCATCGAATCGGCCATGAATGAGCTGATCCGCTGGATTGTGGAGGTCAATACTGGCAGCGATGCTGCGCCCACGTTCAGCATGTGGGAACAGGAAGAGGTCAACGAAGTCCAAGCCAAGCGCGATGAAATATTGACCCGCGCCGGGGGGGTGTTCAAACCCGCGTACTGGAAGCGCACCTATGATTTGCAGGACACGGACATCGAAATGGAGCCGCCCAAGCCCGAACCAGACACGCCCGCATTTGCCGAAGGCGACCAATTTGTTGACGCCAGCAAAATGGTCGATATCGACCCCATTGACCAAGCCATCAACGAAGAAATGGCCGACTGGCAGCCGGTCATGGACGGCCTGATCGACCCCATTCAGGCCGCGTTTGACCAGGCATTGAAGGACGGTTTATCAGCTGCTGCCATCATCGAGCAACTGCCTGATTTGCTACGGGATATGAAGCCCGAACAACTACAAGAAAGCCTCGCCAAAGCCGCATTTGCCGCGCGTCTGGTGGCAGCTCTAGGGGTGAATGTAGGTGCGGACTCATCCGCACAGGCCAAATAACATGCCCACCCGCATCACCCCCACCCCGATCGCGCCAGCCATCCCGCCCAACCTGACCCCGCAGGAGTTCGCGCAACTGTTCCGCCTGCGCCCGGAGCAAGCGGTCAAGTTCCTCGAAAACAAGGGCATCAATGTCACGCTGGATTGGCGCGCGATGTGGCAAGACGAACACACCCGCGCCTTCACCATATCCCGGCTGACGTCGCCCGATGTGCTCGAAACCATCCAGGCCAAGCTGGTCAAATCCGTGGCGGGCGATCTGTCGCGCAAGGACTGGACAAAGCAGGTGCGCGATCTGCTGCAAGACTCGGGCTGGTGGGGCGATATTGAGGTCATTGACCAAGCCACCGGCGAGGTGCTCACCACCCGTTTCAACGCCAACCGCCTGCGCCTGATCTACGATGTGAACACGCGCACCGCCAGCGCCGCCGGGCAATGGGAGCGGTTTGAGAAGTCCAAGCGCGCGCTGCCCTACCTGCGTTACGTGACCAAGCGCGATGAAAAGGTGCGCGAGCAGCACCGCAGCTGGAACAATCTTGTCCTTCCCGTCGATCATCCGTTCTGGAATACCCATGCCCCGCCGAATGGCTGGAATTGCCGCTGTTCACTGGTGGGCATGACGCAAAATGACTACGACAAGGGTAAATCACCACGCGGCGACTCCTTATATAAGGACGCACCCGATCTTGATCTGAAACCCTGGTACAACAAACGCACCGGCAAGACGGAGATGGTGCCCGCAGGCATCGACCCCGGATGGGCATACAACCCCGGCAAGGCCGGGATGCGCAGGGATGGGATGGCTAAATTGGTGGAGGATAAGGTGACGAAGATGGACGCGCCTATCGGAGCCTCGTTTGCGTCTCAGGTGCGCCCGGCACTTAAAGAGATTCAAAAGGAACGATGGAGCCAATGGCTGGCGCAAGTACGGAGCGGGATTGATCGAAACGCTTTAGGGATGCTGGGTGTGGTCACCATGGACGATCTTTCGCTTCTTGCCTCGGAGCGTGTTGTACCACTCACGGCGGAAGTTATGGTTCGTCCCGGCATCGTGAGTGGCCCCAAGGCGGATAGACATGCACTGGAAAATGATGCGCTGACAAGCGAACAGTGGGAAAACCTGCCCGAACTGTTTGAGCAGGCCAAGGCGCTTTTGTTCGACAAGAAGTCAGGCAAGCCGCTTTGGTTGCTGCCTGGTGATGGCAGGGTGCCTCAGCTTGCAGTCGAGGTGGATTTTGTGACCAAAAAACCAAAACAGACAGTCAATGCCGTCGTTTCTGCAAAGACGTATGCTGTGGAAGAAATCAAGGCGAGAATCAAGGGCGGCGAGGTTGTCTTGCTGCGCGGGAGTGTGGAGTGATGGAGGGCCGGACGTCCCCTCATCGACGCAGCCTTGTAGCTACGGCTCCGTGGACTCCGAAAATTTCCACGGCTCATCACTTGAGGAGAAGATAGCATGATTGATGTCGATTTCAACAGTCAGCCCATTCAAGACGCGCTGAATGACGGTACGCCGTATGATGAAAAACAATGACCTATAAACAGCAACCCAAGGGTATTTTTATGGAACACATGTCAAATGAAGCAAGAGAGCTGATTATGGAACGAGCTGTTACGCACCACGATTTTCTTGTTGATCGACTGACCGAGTATTTCGACCTGTGCGACCTCGCCTGCGGATGGATCGAAGATCGCGAGACCA
>CALKWL010000273.1 GCA_938004235.1 uncultured Gammaproteobacteria bacterium | reverse complement strand
GATTGACTGACGTGACTGGAGTTCAGACGTGTGCTCTTCCGATCTTCCGGCAGCCCGGATTCCTTGATGCCGTTGTTCATGCTCACTTCGGTGAATTTTTTATCGGCGAACTCCTTGAGCGTGATTTCTCCGGAAAACGCCACCAGCGATTTCACATCGGTGTAGCCCTTGTCCTTGATGTACTTGTCGAACCCCAGCTTGTAGCGCACAGCGTGCTCACGCGAGCCGGTCACCACCATCGCTTTGGCCCTGCCGCCGATTTTGTGGCGGGTATGGGTGCGGAAGTGCTCCACGATCACTTCGACCTTTTGCGCAATCTCGTAGTCGTGAAACTCTACGAACCGCGCCAGTGCGCGGGCGGCCTTTCGGCGCGGCACCTCTGGATCTGCCTCCACCTTCTGGATCAGCTTGTAGTAGCGCTTGTAGCTGGTGTAGTGAGCCAGCACATCGTGAATGAAGCCTTCCTCGATGGCCTGCCGCATGCTGTAGTGGTGAAAAGGCGCTTTGCCGTTGGAGCCGGGTTCATTAAAAACAGCCAGTGTCTTGAACTTGGGCGTTGCGGTGAAAGCAAAAAAACTCAAGTTGGGTTGTTTGGCTCGCTTGAGTTGTTCACGCAGCAGCTCCTTCTTGGCCTCTTCGCTCAAGGCATCGTCATCCATGTCCAACAACTGCTCGGCAATCGCGGATTCAATGCCGTCCTTGTTCAAGATTCGCTTGAGCTCCATTGCGGTTTCACCGCTCTGAGAACTGTGCGCCTCGTCCACGATCACCGCGAAGCGCTTGCCCGCTGTCGAGATGGCCACCCCTTTGCCGTTGGCCTCCATCGTGCGAATGGCTTGGGTGATGAACGGGAACTTCTGGATGGTGGAAATGATGATCGGCACGCCATCGGCCAGCGCCTTGGCCAACTGCTGTGTGTTTTCGTCGATCTTCTGCACCACACCCAGCTTGTGCTCAAACTGGAAGATCGTGTCCTGCAACTGTTGATCAAGCACGCGCCGGTCCGTAATCACCACCACCGAATGAAAGATCTTCTCGTTCTTGGCATCGTGCAGGCTGGAGAGACGGTGCGCCAGCCACGCAATCGAATTCGATTTGCCTGAGCCAGCGGAATGCTGGATCAAGTAGTTGTGTCCTGAACCATGCGCCTGCGCGTGGGAGGTACAAGCCCGTACCGCATCCAGCTGGTGGTAGCGCGGGAAGATCATCGACTCTTTGCGGTGGCGCTTGATACCCTTTTCAGTGACGACCGTCTTTTCCTCGACATCCAAATGAATGAAACGGGCCAGGATGTCCATCAGGCTGTCACGGGTTAACACCTTGTGCCAAAGGTAGGTGGTACGCACATCGCCCGCTGCAGGCGGGTTGCCCGCGCCGTGGTCATGCCCCAGATTGAAAGGCAGGAAGAACGTGTCTTTGCCTTCCAGCTTGGTGGTCATGAACACCAGCTCAGTATCCACGGCGAAATGCACCAGGCAACGCTGCTTGAAGGCGAACAACAATTCATTGGGGTCGCGCTCAAAGCGATACTGGTACTTCGCGTTCTCCACGTTCCATCGCGTGGCCGACATCGGGTTCTTCAGCTCCAGCGTGGCCACGGGCAAGCCATTCACCGCCAACACCACGTCAGGGATGGCCCCGCTCTTGGTGTTGACCTGCCGCACGATGGTCAAACGGTTGTCCTCAAAGCGCTCGGTACTCGCGGGGTCTAGCCCGGTGTTGGGCGCAAAGTAGGCCAGCCGTACCGTCTTGCCCACGCACTTGAAACCCTCGCGCAGGATTGCCAAGGCTCCTTTGGCGGCAAGCTCCTTCACCAAACTGTCCAGCAACATCGCGGGCGCTTTGACCGCATCGAGTTGGGTCAGGCGCGTCCATATCTTGGGCTGCGTCTTCTGCACAAAGGCGACGACATCCGCTGGGAACAGCGCGGTGTCCGGATCGTAGGTGTTGGGGGCACCTTGTTCGTAGCCACCGCTCTTGATGAGTGCGTGCTCGATATCGTTTTCAAAGTCGATTTCTTGGTGCATCTTTCTCGCTCCCAATCGTCCAACAGGCTGTTGGACAAACCCAATGTGTTCACATGGCCGCATCGTCGGGCAAATCGCCCAGCTCTTGCTCCAGGTCCTCAATGGCCGGCAGGCTGCTGCTTAGGCGCTCAGGCAAATCACGCACCAGGGCGTATTCGGCCACGCCAATCGGCTTGTCAATGCCAGACAACGCATATTCCGCCACCAGCCGGTTTTGCGTTTTGCACAGCAAAAGACCAATGGTGGGGTTGTCGTCCGGCGCTTTGACCTGCGCATCCACCGCCGCCAAATAGAAGTTCAACTGCCCGGCATGCTCGGGCTTGAAGGCCACGGCCTTCAGCTCCACCACCACATAACACTTCAAACGGGTGTGATAGAACAACAAGTCAATGAAGAACTCATCGCCCGCCACCTCCAGGCGGTGCTGCCTCCCCACAAAGGCAAAGCCTGTGCCCAGCTCCAACAAAAAGCGGGTGATGTGGCGCACCAGCGCAGTTTCAATCTCGCGTTCGTGCGCGTCATGGCCCAAGCCCAAAAAGTCGAACAAATAGGGGTCTTTGAGCGTGTCATGCGCCAAGCCCGAATCGGGCGCTGGCAACCGTTCGCTGAAATTGGTCACCGCCTGCCCTTGGCGTTGCATCAAGCGGCTTTTGATTTGCAGTTCCAGCGTGGTGCGTGACCAGGCCTGCTGCACCGTCTGGCTGGCGTACCACTCCCGCTCCGCAGGCGTTTGCAGCTGGGTGAGCAGGGTCACGATGTGAAACCACGGCAATTGGGCAGCAGGCTGCTGCCCAAATTGCTGCGCCGGGCAATGCTCGGCAAAGTAGCGCATGTACTTGAGGTTGCGCGCCGAAAAACCCTTCATGGCCGGAAAGGCCGCGCGCAAATCGCGTGACAGCCGATCAATCACCTTCGCGCCCCAACCCTCGCGGCTTTGCCGCTGCAAGATGTCTTGGCCGATTTGCCAGTAGAGCAACACCAGCTCGCGGTTGACCGCCAGCGCCGCACGCTGCTGGGCGCTGTGGATGCGGGTTTTCAGTTCAGCCAGCCAGGCAGCGTAATCGGGGGGCAGGGGCACGAGGTCAGGCATGGGCGGGCTCCTGAACTTCGGCGGGCTGTGGAATTTCAAAACCCCGCACGTCGATTTTTCCGGTGACGGCGTTGGTTATCAGTGCTGAACGGTACTCAATAAGCCGCTCAACTGCGAGATTTGCTCGTTCGCGCTGCGCATCGATTCTCTTTAGTTGGGTAAGCAATCGGGTGACAATTGACAGCTGCTCCTTCACCGGAGGAACAGGGATGACTAGGTTTGCATATTTCTCTGCGCTAACGTTTTGTATCGTGGCTTGAATGAATACGCTGCTCAGCCATTGCCAGTAGCAACTTGACTGAAGGAACAAATATGCAAAATCCGCATTTACTGCTTCGGACATCCTGGCACGGATGAGGTACCCGGCATATGCAGCCACGCCCCAAGACGGCTTGTAAATGAAAGACTTGCCAACCGTCGCACCACTGCGGGCCAAAAGGATATCCCCGTCGGAAAGCAAGTAGCTGTCCGCAATCTCTTCAGGCAAAGAGCGGAAGGTTTCATCTCGAAGTGAGCCGTCATCATTGACGTCAGTAATTCGAATGTATCTTGGTAGTTCAGGATCGGTTAACTCTGCAGCCTCATTCGCGCCATATTTCAGTGGCTCGCTTATGACAAATTTCAGGCGCTTTGCTTCCCAGTGCCTTGGAATATCGCCGAGCCAAGCTGCCTTCGAATCCTTCATCGGAACCGATGGATCAAGTCCCTTGGTGACGGCATGGCTGATAAGCGCCGTGCGCTTCTCGGCCAGCTTGTTGAGCAGTGCTTTTTTCTTTGAGATCAGGGAGTCGATTTGCGCAGTTTTGAAATCGAGAAAGCGGCAAATGGTCTTTTGTTCTTCCAGTGGCGGCTCTACGGCTGGAATCCGAACGAGGTCACTTGCGTTGATGGCCGGGTAGCTGACCCCTACAGAATTAGCAACCACGTCTCCAACAAATCCATTGGACTGGAGTAGGTATCCTCCAAATCCGGAGAGCAAATTTTCTTTTGGTCGAATAACCGCGAATCCGGTTGAAACGACCATGTTTTCCGGTGGTTCGCTAATGGGGGCGATTGCCTTGAGATAAGTGCGAACGGTGGAAACAATAATGTCTCCATCTTTTACTTTACGTCTGGCGCGGGATGGAGCCTTCTCGAAAGGCATCGCTTCTGTTTTTTCGATCCCATTTACCAATGAAACGCTTGAGATGTCGACGTACTCGATTTCCAAGTCAGGATCTGTTCGCTCGTCAAGAGCCTCGTCATTATGGGTGGCTACATTTTTTAGGCGTTTCAAATCCCAGTGCTCTGGAATTTCCTTTAGCCAGGCGCACCGCGTCTGCTTGTATTTTTTGTAGGCCGGATAGTTTTCCATCAAACCACCTCACTCAGCATGGCCATGATGTCTTTTTCCAGCTGGCTAATTTCGCCGGCAATGACATCCAGCGGGCGCGGGGGCTGATAGACGTAGAAATGTCGGGTCAGCGGGATTTCGTAGCCCACCTTGGTCTTGCTGTGGTCGATCCAGGCATCGGGCACATGCGGCAGGACTTCGGCTTTGAGGTAGTCTTCG
Organism: uncultured Gammaproteobacteria bacterium; assembly: GCA_938004235.1. Taxonomy (GTDB): domain Bacteria; phylum Pseudomonadota; class Gammaproteobacteria; order Halothiobacillales; family Halothiobacillaceae; genus Thiofaba. The sequence continues at coordinate 1,968 of CALKWL010000273.1, read as the reverse complement.
CAGTGGTCTTTCACCAGCGCCAGCAGCTTGTCGTGGCCAGTTTCGTTGTCGTATTGCAGCGGCAGCGGCAATTCAATGTCGTCCGGTAGGGCCACGATTTCGGTATCGCGCAGATCGGCATCGGGTTCCGGGTTGCCTTTGGTGTCCAGGCAGATGTCTGCCTTGGGGTCACGCTCTGACAGCGCCGCCAGGATCGCTTTCTTTACGGGCGCAGGAACCTTGTTGGGTAGCTTTTTCAGGGCGGCTTCGAGCACTGTCTCGAAAGCAGGGCGGTTGCGGTACAGCGGCTTTTCTCCCTCTTTTGGGCTGTCCATGCCTTGCAGGGCGGCCTTGATGGCTGCCTGTGTTTCCTGGCCTGCTGCGACTTCCGCGCGATAGGCTGCGTCGTCCTTACGCTTCTTGCTGCTTGCCAAATTGACAAAGGCGCTCTGCTCATCCAGCTTGGCAATGCGCTCGCTGCTTACTTGGAAGTTCAGCCGCAGCGGGCGCTCAACGGTGATCTTCAGAAAGCCAAACTCGCGGTTCTCGAAGAGCTTGCTGCAAACCCGGCGCTCGGGCTTGCCGTCCACCAGCACTTCACTTTCCGCATCGTGGTCGTGCTCGGCGTACAGGCGCACCAGTTCCCTGATGTGGTCGTCCGAGAGCTCGTTGCGCTTATTGCCCAGGCTCTTGTCCATCTTCTTGAAATGGCGGGTACCATCGATCAGTTGCACCTTGCCTTGGCGGTGCGCGGGCTTCTTGTTGGTGACGATCCAGACGTAGGTGTAGATGCCGGTGTTGTAGAACATCTGGTCAGGCAGGGCGACGATGGCGTCCAGCATGTCGCGCTCAATGATCCAGCGGCGGATGTTGGACTCGCCCGATCCGGCGTCGCCCGTGAACAGGGGCGAGCCGTTGAAGACGATGGCGATCTTGGAGCCGTCGCCGCCGATCTTGGGCGGGTTGTGCATCTTGGAAATCATGTGCTGCAAGAAGAGCAGCGAGCCATCGTTGATGCGTGGCAGGCCCGCGCCGAAGCGGCCGGAAAAGCCTGAGGTCAAGTACTCCTCGCGCACGAAGTCTTCTTCAGGCTTCCACTCCACCCCAAAGGGCGGGTTGGCCAGCATGTAGTGGAATTTCTTGTCCGGGTGGCCGTCGTGGGGCACAAAGCCGTTGGTTTTGTTCTTGGCGTCCTTTAGCCCCAAGGTGTCGCCGTAGATCAGGTTGTTGATCGGCTCGTCCTTGATCAGAAGGTCAGAGCAGCAGATGGCGTAGGACTCGGGGTTGTATTCCTGGCCAAACAGTTCGATATTCGCGTCCGGGTTCAGTCCGGATGTGAAGCCGTCACCGCAGATGAATTTCTCTGATTCGGACAGCATGCCGCCGGTACCGGCGGTGGGGTCGTACACGCTGCGGTAGATGCCCTTTTCGTAGATGCCGTCTTCGCCTGTGAACAGCAACTGCACCATCAGGCGAATGACTTCTCGCGGGGTGAAGTGATCCCCAGCCTCTTCGTTGGCTTGTTCGTTGAATTTTCGAACCAGCTCTTCGAATACATAACCCATCTGCAAATTACTGATGGCCTTGGGGGAAAGGTTGATGTCTGTGGAGCAGAACTCCTTGATGATCAGGTACAGGCGATTGGCCTCGTCCAGCTTGGCGATCTCGTTTTCAAACTCGAACTTGGCAAAGATGTCTCGAGCACGCGGCGAGAAGCCCTGGATGTAGGCGATCAGGTTGCCTGCGATGTTGGGTGCGTCACCTAGCAGCTTCTCAAACGTGAAACCGCTGGTGTTGAATAGCTCCTGCTTGCGGCCTTCGAGGTGATGAAAGGCAAAATTCCCATTATTGACGAATTGTGATAACCATAAAATGGTTGTGGAACCCAGAACCCCCGTAAAGATGACCCGATTGATAAAAAACGGAAAACTGCACGAAAAAGTTATTTTCCACGGGAATCCTTTCGCCAGAGGTTTTTCTTGCTTTAAA
>CALKWL010000272.1 GCA_938004235.1 uncultured Gammaproteobacteria bacterium | reverse complement strand
GAGATTGACTGACGTGACTGGAGTTCAGACGTGTGCTCTTCCGATCTCCTTCATACCTAGCTACATTCAAATAAAACTCCCGATCTCCATCAGTGCCAAACATTAGCTGACACGATTTATCGATCTCGACCGCAAGTGCATTTCCTCGCCCATCACCTTGGGCGGGGCGAAACGCTCCATGCCCGCGCGGTAACGCAGCGACAACAAAATCTTTGCCTAGCTTAAAGTCACGCCGCAATGTTTCCAAAAGAGTCCGAAGACTTACCAAGATGTTCGTGAAATCCAATCCGCTCCCTTGAAGGCTGCTAATTTCACAATATACTGGCCTTTGGTCTTCTGTCGTATTCAGCAACGGCAGACGCGATAGGGAAGCGTTGATATCTGCCGTATTAATTTGCTCAGAGAAGATCACATGGATATTTATCCATTCACCGTGCTGGTTCGGATGCTCTATCCTGAACTCGGCGTTTGGCAGTACGGCTGCCGTGCAGCCCCGAGCAGCCAACTCATGGCGAACCCTCTCAATCTCATCCTGAGAAAAGCAGAAATAGTTTGTAGCCGCAATTAGGGCGAGGTCAGCGTCCCTAATGGCCTGAGCGAACGCATCCCAGTCACCTTGATAGCCATTGGAAAGATGAGTGAACGGGGTGTGTACATGAAGGTCCCATTTGCGCCATTCCGAACCACGCGGGAATTCACTAGCCACTACTGACCTCCTATGGCGTCTGATCTTATTGGTATGGATGCCAAGGGGGCCAGCATGCCGCTAAAGGCTTTCGCCAGAATGGCCTGTCGGAGTCGAATTGCTCGCTGAAGGTTGGCATCTACCTGAGCTTCCGCCTCCCTAATAAGGGATCGCCGGCGGTCAACTTCGTCCGCAAGTAGCGATTGCTCATGCATAGAGGGAATTGGCAAGGCTAGCTTTGCAAAGTCAGTTATCGACAGATGCTTGATTGCCACCCCCCGCGCCTTCTCCCTAACGGGCTTTTGGACGAATTCCGACTCAATTACAGCGAGAAGATACTCTCGGAGAATTGGACAAGAGCGTAGCCATACCACCGCGACGCTTTGATTAATGCAAAAGCCGTCATGCTCTGGGACCACAGCAGCTCGCCCTATCGTTCCATCTTTGGTTATTAAGATATCGCCCGCTTCCGGCCTGTCTTTGTCTGAAAGCTGCGCATAGTTCTCGTAAGGCGTCTTGTGCGTGTCATGCAACTCAATTTTTCCAGCGACGACATGCTTGGCTGTAACGATAGGCATCCCTGCCTCGACATGAGGCATCGGCCTCGTAAAACCATAAGTCACCCAGTTGGATATCTGATCCCATGTTGCCCATACCCACCCCTCGGGCAATGCGGGAAGATTGGTGGTCTCAGGCTCAGCAGGCTCTTTGTACTTCGCCTTCCACTTGTCGTTCTTCGGGACCTCGCCTTTGGCTTCCATCTTCGCCAGTTCGGCTTCTTCCCACTTGGCGCGGCGTTCGGCGAGGATGCGGTCGAGGAGCTTGCTGGCGGGTTCGACGTCTGGATGGGACTTGGTCGCTCCGGGCTCCTGCCCTCCCGCGACATTCGCACGTCCCTGTGCAGCACGCCATTCTTCGGTGAGCTTGCCTTCGACGGCGGCCTTGAGAACGGCGGCTTTGTAGCGCTTGAGGTTGGCCTTGACGCGCTTGAGGTTGGCGACGGCTTCGTCGAGGCGGGAGAATTGCTTTTCGATCTCGGCGACGATGCGGGTTTGTTCGTTGAGGGGGGCGAGAGGAAATACTGCTCTTTGGAATTTCCAGATCGGAAGAGCACACGTCTGAACTCCAGTCACGTCAGTCAATCT
>CALKWL010000271.1 GCA_938004235.1 uncultured Gammaproteobacteria bacterium | reverse complement strand
GCGAAAGTGGCGTTGGCTCCGAGCGTGCCGGCACTATAGTCGCGGGAGAATAGGGCTGATATTGAAGCCGCAATTGGACTTAGCGGAAACGCAAAGCCACTTCTATTGGGCTTAAAAAGAGAAGTAACGTCAAAAACGTCCATCTTGACAGAGCGCTTACTTAAATACCGCTACCGCACCGACCCCATCGAGGGCGCGCACCCAAATACTACCACTTGAAAAGTGCGCGCGAGTAAACCCCGAGTTGCTAAGCAGATTAAATCCACTTGTGGAGTTGGCGTCCGGCGCACTATCCGCAGCAACAGCAACAACATGTACCGAACCAACGTTTTGCAAGCAAATGTTCGCATCTGCCGCATCAACGATCTTTACCCAAGCGCTCGCGCTTGGCACGGCAATCACACTTGTACTAGCCATTAGTTAGATGCTCTCCAAAATGCGTTTGAAATTTCTACTGTACCAATTATAGCTCAGCGCTGACTAAGGTGTCAAATTGAAAAGTCAGAACCTTACCTAATCTCTGTAATACCACTTTCCTCCAGAAACGGCGAAGTCAGTAACCGGAATGTAGTCGAAATTGGTAAGTCGATTTTGGACATCGACATTGATGATCGCGAAGCCATTATGCCACTTCTCCCCCTCGGTATAAGAAGCGCTACGCTTGTGACCGCAGCCTAGCTGATGCCACTCGTACGCGCCAAACATCGGAGAGAACATTGGCCACACATGATGCGAGTGATGATGCCCGTTGACGCCAGGAAGACCCATTTGACGAGCATGTGGGAAGTGATGGAAAAGCAAAGTGTCCCAGTACACCTTATAATTGCTTGCCAGTTCCTTCTCGCCTTCGCGCTTCGTCCATGCAGACAAATCGGCCTTCGCGATGTAGTTGATTTCGTACTTGTCGAGCCCTAGCAGCTTCGCCACACTCCAACCGTGCAGATCAGCGAGTACCGCTCGCATTGCGGGCGTTGCGTCCGCCAGGAGCCGCAGGAGACGCGCCTCATGGTTACCCTCAATGAAGTCAATCTGAGCGTCAGGACAAGCCTCTCGCAGCGGCGCGAGAATATTCTCATGAGCCCACTTGATCCGCCCTACTACATCCCACTCCCGAGGATCGACGCTATACTTGCCGAACTCAGGCAGATCGAAAATATCACCGACCAGTGAGATAACGTCGGGCTGCACCCGAGTCGCTGTGTCAATGAAGACGCGCAGCCAGAACGGGTCAATTTCAATGTCGTGGAGGTCTGAAGCGACCAGAACCGTCTTGAAGCGATTGCCATTGACACGAATGTACTTCTCAGCGTAGTCACCGCGCTCTTTGTTCAGCTTGCGGTAATGATCAACGGAGACATGCTTGGCGATCTGACGTTCAACTGCGTGCTGCTGACGGGTCAGCTTGATACCGGCCTGACGCTTGAATTCCTCGAAGGTGCCGAAGAATCTCGACCAAACTGACTCTGAGATTGAAGAGTGTATGCGAAAGAAATTTCTAGAAATAACCTGCTCTGGATGCTCTTCTGCTATTCTGCGCAACTCGTCAACACACTCTTCCGGCCCCCAATCAAGAAACTTTTCTGCATGCTCAGACATTGGGATATCGGGGCGATGCGATAGTGCTCTATATAGGAGCGACGGGTATCTTTCGTCCTCTTTTGCCAATTTGCGAATGTCAGCCGCTTTGTTCTTGACAGTTTTAACTGCCAAACCAAGCGCGTTCGCCACGTCCGCTAAGGCCGGGAAGTCATCTGTGTTGTTGTAGATTTCGGCAAACTGATTTGCCGTCTCAACTCTTTCGCGCTCTTGATCAGTCATTCACTTTCCTCTTTTTCAAATTCTTGCCTCTACTGAGAGGCGTCGTTAACGCCTCTTCCATAGACATTCCAGAGCGCTTAACCCGATTTGAAAGCGTGGCGCGATTTATCCCGCGCTCATTGGCCCAATCCACCAAGTACATCTCCTTTCCGAATGCCTTATACTTTTTACCCTTACACTTTAGTGACTCACTTACTGCAGTGTTCCACTTGGAATCATGCTTAACGGCTCTCATTGACGCGCTTCGCTTACGCCTACACTCTTCTGTTTGCACCTGACCCTTTAAAGCGTTGGAAATTTTCTCGCGACGATCTTCTGGCACAACTCGCCCCAGCTGCGCTTCACTAATCTTCTTTTTGGTTGCGGCTGTGTGTTTGTACCCGCGAGCAGACGCCGCTCGTGGTTGGACGTTGTAATGAGCACCAAGCTTATCCATCCAAAACTGCTCTCGTTGATCAATCGAAGCTAGATTTGTTTCTTCCACCATCACAAATTCAAACGAGTCTTCGCCATAACGATTCCAGGCGTTTTGTAAGTACGAAGAGTGATGGTCGCCCGCCCTCAGCAAACATCGATGCGCTATAAATCTCTTTTCGATGTTTTGAGACTGACCAACATAAACCTTTTGGTTAATAACGTTCCTAATTGTGTAAATTCCAATCATTGTGTCTCGGTGCGTCACTCAGTGCTGAGTGCCTTTCTAACGCAAACGCAATGCGTTACCAAGTCACTTTTACGCGGTAAGTTAAGAAGAGCGGATAAATAGCTTTCCGACGCGACTACCAATACCGCCCTTGATGGTGGAAAACCCAATCAAAAACAGATCGACGGTTGCAGCTGCGAACTGGAATCCAGCCACAAGCCAATCCATGAACACCTCTCTAAGTTTCATTCATACCTACTCCTGATACGCTCTTTCAATCCAATCAACTAGGGAGTTATACCTGGAGATCGGAAGAGCACACGTCTGAACTCCAGTCACGTCAGTCA
>CALKWL010000270.1 GCA_938004235.1 uncultured Gammaproteobacteria bacterium | reverse complement strand
GCAAGACGCTGAGCGTCACGCCGAAATTGTGCGGCTAATGACCGAATTAAGTAAGGTGAGCCGGAAACCATGACGGACAGAGCCGCTAACCGGGCGGCAGAGTACGCCGAATTGATAGCTGAAATTCGCAGCATGAGGCAAGACATCGCCTCGGTGCAGCGCGAGCAGGCCGCGATGAAGCAAGAGTTTCGAGATGAAATTAAGGCGCTGCGCAGTGACCTGGCGGTGACTAGCAGCGCCCAAAACGAAGCCATTACTAACAATAAAAAAAAATTGTCTGGCTTGAGAACCTTGTTCGCGTCCTCCACCGGCGATTAAAAGCGGTGGAGGAGCTGGTGGCGTTCTTGCGGTCGATCATCAGGCCTAAAACGGCCGAACTCAAAACCAGATCGTCCTTCCACGATCAAATGGTGGACGCGTTTTCCATCGACGAGATCAGGCAGATATGTTTCGACCTGAAAATCAACTTCGACGAGCTGCCAGGGGATACGCTTACGGACAGGTGCCGCGAGTTGTACCTCTACACCGAGCGGCGCGGCGACGTGCACCGGCTGATCGAGATATGCCAGCGGGAACGGCCGTCGGCCAACTGGACACCAACATGACCGATAACCAAGTCATTGCCGTTGTCATGCTTATTTTGCTACTGACGGCCGTCAGCGTGGCCGCCGTGCTGCTTTGGGGAACATGGCGCGAATGAAGTTGATAGCCATTCATCACAACGGCAATTCATACGGCCGTATCTGGACATCTGTGTCGCCAAATGGTCATTACATCGGCGAGGAGATTATCCTCATCGAGCGGCTGGAGCTGCCGCTGCTGGCTACATTGGCGGCCGACATTCTCGGCGAGGACCAGCCATACACGCGGCACGAATGGCGCAATCTGGCGCTGTGGGTGCTGCGGCATGGGGCGAATAAATGGGGTGAGCGGCTCATTTTGCGCCACGTCGCGCAAGCGCTGATGTGGCAAGAAAAAAGCCCGGTGGATTAGGCCGGGCTAACTTTAACAATTTACTCTTTGGGCCAATCTGGCTCGACACTCTCTATCAGTTCGTGCCAATCTTCACCCGCTGCACACCCGGCTGCGACTTCAAGAGCCGCAGCCGTTTCGGCGAGTGCGTAGCTACTGGTATCGGCAATCCACTGAATGAATGGCTGGAACCGTGCGCCGCGCTGGCCGCTGATGTTGAGCTTTTCGGCTAACGAGTCCAGCGCAGCGATCTGTTCGTCAGTGAGACGGATGGTGCGGGTTTTGGTGTTAGCCATTTTATTTCAGGTTGCTGTCCTTGAAGCGGCTCAGGCGTCGCTCTGCGCATTCGCGGTCGCGGGGGTCTGCGTCGTAATTATCCGCGTAACCGGTGAATACTTCTTCGTCACCGTTCCATCGGACGAAAATCGCCGGGTGGCCTTCGCTTGTTCCAGCGTTAGCCTGCGCTTTGTTGATTCCTAAACTTGCCAATTGCTTGCGTAATTTGTTTAACATTCCAATCTCCTTGTGACTTGATTTATTTCCTAACTGCATATACAGAGTATAGCGCAACTGCATATGCAGTGTCAACCCCCTCGCTTACCAATTTCCAAAACTCGTTGGAGGAATCTATGAAACTAAACGTGAATTTTGTCTCGCAGCAGCAGGGGCCGGGCGAGCGGCAGATTGCTAACGACTGCGGCCCGGCCTGCCTTTCGGCCATCACCGGCGCGCCGATTGAGAAGATTTACCAGGTATCGGGGCTGGAACCCGGCAAGACCATGCACATGCAGCTGATGCTCAATACCTTGCGTGCCTTTCGGATTCCCCGTGAGCATATACGGCCGTTACACCTGCCTGACGCCCGGCGCTGGTTGGCCAACGGCAACCCGATTGTGGCGCTGATCAATTACGGCCGTTTGCCGCGGTCTATTCGGGCCACTGACTACGCCGGGAATCATTTTGTCATCCTGGTTG
>CALKWL010000269.1 GCA_938004235.1 uncultured Gammaproteobacteria bacterium | reverse complement strand
GGCGGTGTTCGCGCCAACAGTCTCACCCGCACGGTACTTTTTCAGCAGATCGGCAGCTTTGTCAGCACTTAAGCCCGCCAGTTTCGGGAACATGCCCGCGCCTTCACCCTTGGCGCCGTGACAGGCGGCGCAAGTCGCGAACAATGCCTGGCCTGCGGCAACGTCACCCGCACCAGCCGCAGCGACGGCGGGAGCTGCTGTTGCGGCTGGCGCGGCAGCGGGCGCCGCAGCGGCAGGCGGTTCAGCCATGACTGGGCCGCGCGTAGTGTTCTTGTTGATCGTGCCCACCAAGGCAACGGCCAGATAAATCACGGCAACCAACAGGACAAGGGCACCAACCCCGGTCACTACCTTTGCCATCGGATCGACTTTTACTTCATGCTCAGCCACGGATGCTCTCCTCAAGGGTTTTTGTAATGGTTTCGTCGGTTCTTTCTTAAGAAACGCCCGCGAAATTGTCCGGATTATAGGCTGTTCGCCGCTCATTCAGATAATAAGAGGATTTTAGCGTGCTCGCGCTCGGGTTTATTAGGGGCTTCTTATGTTTTCAGGGGCACCTGCTCAGCCGAGTCTCTGCGCCCTAACAGGATGTCGAAAAAAGGCTTTCCTGCCCTTTTTCAACCTGCCCCGTCGTGGTACGCGCCCTCGACGGGCTGTGCAGATCAAGCGCCTGGCGAGCTTGATCTGCGTGCAACCCATCCATGACTTGCTTTGGCAGGATATTTTCCAACACCCGGCCAAAGCCGATTATTGATACGGCACAGAGAATTTTTGAGTCCAACGCGTGTTGGATGCACAACTGCGGTCGGTTGGCTTCACGGTGCCGTAGCAAAATATGCACTGGAGCGTTTCCTTGAGCCTGCTTTCAAGCTACATTGACGCTTCTTTTTGACACCCCCTGTTTTTTTTATGCCCTCCTTTGTCTGGACTGCGCTTGACGCCTCGGGTCATACCCGCAAAGGGATGCAGGAAGGCGACTCAGCGCGCCTGGTGCGCCAGGCATTGCGCGAACAGGGCTTGACGCCGCTTTCTGTTGAGCCGGGCGCCGAGCAGGCGCGCGAATCAGCCGCACCGGGCGGCCTGCGCTTGTTTCGTCCAAACGTAGGCGCCGCCGAGCTTGCCCTGGTAACCCGTCAACTGGCGACCCTGGTTCAAGCCGGCCTGCCCATCGAAACCGCGTTGGGCAGCGTCGCGCGACAAAGCGAGCGCGCCGCAACGCGCCAGATTGTTCATGCGGTACGTTCGCGGGTGATGGAAGGTCACACGCTGGCTGCGGCCTTAGGCGAGTTTCCGCGCGTGTTTCCGGAACTTTATATCGCTACGGTGGCGGCGGGCGAGCAGTCCGGGCATCTGGATACCGTGCTGGAGCGCCTAGCGGATTACACCGAGTCGCGTGAGTCGTTGCGGCGCAAAATCCAGTTGGCGCTGTTTTATCCCGGCCTGCTGACCTTGATGGCGATTGTGGTGGTTATGGGCTTGCTCACCTACGTGGTGCCGCAGGTGACCCAGGTGTTCGAGCATCTGGGGCAAAAGCTGCCCGCGCTGACTCAGGGCTTGCTGGCCGTATCGGGATTTTTGCGGGTGTATGGGCTGTGGCTGATCGGCGGCATCGTGCTTAGCATATGGCTCTTTCGGCGCGCCTTGCGTGCGCCGGGCTTCAAGCGCCAGTGGCATCGTTTTCTGCTGCGTCTGCCTGTAGTCGGGCGGTTGATACGCGGGGTAAACACTGCGCGTTTTGCGCGTACCCTGGGCATTCTGGCTTCGGCGGGCGTGTCGATTCTTGAGGCTATGCGTATTGCCGCCTCGGTGATGGATAATCTGCCCATGCGCGAGGCCGTCGAAGCGGCCACCGTGCAAGTGCGCGAGGGGGTGGGCATCGCCCGCGCGCTGGAAGAGAGCAAACTTTTTCCGCCCATGACTGTCCAGCTGATTGCCTCCGGCGAGCAGTCTGGACGCCTGCGTCCCATGCTGGATCGCGCCGCAGTGCAGCAGGAAGGGGAGTTGTCAGGCATTATCGCTACGGCGCTGGGGCTGTTTGAGCCGGTGCTGATTATGGTGATGGGCGGGGTGGTGCTGATAATCGTTTTGGCGATTCTCATGCCGATTTTTGAGCTGAATCAACTGGTTAAATAAAGGTCTTCTTATGCGTCACAGACAAAGCGGTTTTACCCTGATCGAAGTCATGGTTGTAGTGGTTATTCTGTCGATTTTGGCGGCCATTGTGGTGCCGAAAATCATGGATCGTCCGGATGAGGCGCGTATAACCAAGGCCAAGCAGGATATTCGCGCGCTGGAAGCGGCGCTGAACCTGTACAAGCTGGACAACTTCATCTATCCGACCACCGATCAGGGACTGGAAGCGTTGATCCAGCCGCCGACCATCGCGCCGGAGCCGCCCAAGTGGAAGCAGGGCGGCTACCTTGACCGTATGCCGCTCGACCCTTGGGGCAAAGCCTACATTTATATGTCGCCGGGCGATCAAGGGCGAGCGTTTGATCTGTACTCGCTGGGCGCCGACGGCCAGCCTGGGGGAACGGGAGCGGCTGCCGATATCGGCAACTGGGAAACGCAGTGAACGACTCCAAGTCCGAGCCCGCGCGCGAGCCTGAACAGACCTTGATTCTGCGCGAAGAAGCAAGCTACCGCGCTACGCTGGGAGGCGAGCCCCTCGAAGGTGAGGTATTGCCACAGCCAGGTGAGCAGTTCGATGAAGCCGCCCGGCGCATGAGCAAACCCTTCGACACGTTGTGGTGGTTGAGTTTGGGCATGACGGCCTGGCTCGTATGGCTGACCTTGCGCGGCGACCCCACGGGCATCATGGACATGCTCCTTGCGCTTGTTTTGAGCCTGCCCTTCCTGGTTTTGAGCGCCGCGCGTCTTGGGCTGTCCAGCGTGTTTGGCCTGCTGCGCGAAAGCGTCCAGCAGGCACACGCCATGCCGCGCAATGCCCACGAGTGGCAGGATGCAATGAGCAATGCGCGCAAAGCGCGCATGGGCGACTGGATGGGCGCAGCCGGCAAGGTCCATGACTCCATCGAAAATATACGCGGCATCGGACAGGCGCTGATGTTGACGCCGATGTTCATGGTCGCGCTGGTGCTGTCCTTGCTGGCCACGCTGATCATGATCCCGGTCACGCTATTTACCTTGCTTCTGGTCGTGTTTTAACCCGGATTTTCCATGAGGACGCGAGATGATGGCGAGACGATTTTTGAGCCGATTTTTGGGCGGGCGACGAGCGCATAGCGGGCTCTATGGGCGAGGCGCACGGGCGGAAAGCGGCCAAAAAGCGTCCGCCAGGGCTCGCGTAGGCCGCAAGGCCGCCTCATGGAAAATCCGGGTTTAACGGAACGCTCATCATGCTGCACGACGCCATCTTGCTGACCGGTGGCGGCCAGCGTCTTGGGCTGTACCACGCCGAGCGCATTCTCGACCGCGGCTGGTCGCTGCTGGTCACTTACCGTACCCCGCGTGCGTCGATTGAGCATCTCGTTTCACGCGGAGCCATCGCGATCCAGGCCGACTTGTCCCATGCCGAGGGTATTGCGACCTGCATTGCCGCCATCCATAACCACGCCGCCAGCCTGCGCGCCATTATTCACAACGCCTCGCTGTGGCTGGATGATGCCCACATCGCCCAGCGCCCGGCAGCGTGGGACGCCTTGATGCAGCTGCATGTGCACGCGCCCTATCGCATCAACCTCGCCTGCGAGCCCTTGCTGCGCGCCGCCACATCCGAGCTGCGCGACATTATCCACATCAGCGACACCAGCGTGCGCGGCGGTGATGCGCAGCACGCGGCTTATCTCGCCAGCAAGGCCGCGCTGGAAAGCCTGAGCCTGTCGTTTGCTGCGCGCTTCGCGCCGCATATCAAGGTCAATACCATTGCGCCAGGGCTGATTTTATTTAACGAAGGCGACGACGAAGCCTATCGTCGCGCACGTCTGCAAGCGTCGCTGCTGGGCTTCGAGCCGGGAGCGCAGGTGGTGTGGCAGGCCATCGAGTGCCTGCTGCACAACCCCTACATCACGGGCGCGACCCTGCCCGTGGATGGCGGACGACATCTGACATGAGCCCGCGACCAAGCGATACGGCTCTCTGGTGGATACGCCGCGACCTGCGTCTGGCCGATAATCCGGCACTGCTTGCCGCCGCGCGACACGGGGCGCTGATTGCGCTCTATATCCACGCCGATGGGGATGACGCATGGCAGGACGAGGCGCAGGCCGCCCCCGGCGGCGCGGCGCGCTGCTGGCTGCATCACAGTCTCAAAGCCCTGGATGTGCAACTGCGCGAGCTGGGCTCCCGCCTGATCGCGGCTCAAGGTAAAGCCGAAGACGTCCTTACCCGCCTGGTGCGTGAGCAGAGCGTTAACGCCGTGTACTGGAACCGGCAATACGCCCCGGCGCAGATCGCCCGCGACACACGCATCAAACAAGACCTGCGCACACACGGCGTGCTTGTCGAAAGCTTCAACGCCAACCTGCTCCATGAGCCGTGGAGCATTGCCCAGACCGCAAAAAAAGGTGCGTCCGCACAACCTTACAAGGTCTTCACCCCGTACTGGAACGCCTGTCTCAAACAAGGCTTCGACCACGCGCCGCTGGCCGCGCCCAGGCGCCTGCCGCCGCATCCCGCCAGCGTGAACACGCTCGACATCGACGCCCTGCATCTGCTGCCGCATATCCCCTGGGACAGCGGCTTTGCCCACGTATGGACGGTCGGCGAAGCTGCTGCCTGGCGGCGTCTGCACGCCTTTTTTGAGCATGGATTGCGCCAGTATGCCGAGGGGCGCAACCTGCCCGCGCAGTCTTTCAGCTCACGCCTTTCGCCGCATCTGGCCTTTGGCGAGATCAGTCCGCGCCAGGTCGTACACAGCCTGCGCGCCTGGCAAGCCGAGCACGGCCATCAGCATGACGAAGCCGTGCGCGTGTTCTTGAGCGAGATCGGCTGGCGCGAATTCGGCTATCACCTGCTGTATCACTTTCCACACAGCGTCGATCAGCCGCTGAATCCGCGCTGGGACGTGCTGTCATGGCTGGACATCGACCCCGCGGCATGGCAGGCCTGGACGCGCGGTCAAAGCGGCATCCCGCTGGTGGATGCGGGGATGCGCGAATTGTGGCAAACCGGCTGGATGCACAACCGCGTGCGCATGAATGTCGCTTCGCTGCTGACGAAAAACATGCTGATCCCGTGGCAGGCCGGCGAGCGCTGGTTTGCCGACACGCTGGTCGATTTTGACCTCGCCAGCAATGTGCAGGGCTGGCAATGGACGGCGGGTTGCGGCGCCGATGCCGCGCCGTACTTCCGCATCTTCAACCCGGTGTTGCAGGGCGAAAAGTTCGACACGGAGGGCGAGTATGTGCGCCACTGGGTTCCCGAGCTTGCCCGCCTGCCCGCACGCTGGATTCACCGCCCCTGGGAAGCGCCCGCAACCGTGCTGAGTGCCGCCGGCATCAAGCTTGGACACGATTACCCCGCTCCCGTCGTTGATCTTGCGGCGAGCCGAGCCCGGGCGTTGGCGTTTTTTTCCGCGCTTGGCAAAGGTTGAAAAAGGGCTTTCCTGTCCTTTTCAACGGCCTGTTAAGCGCGGGTGAGCTGAAGAAGCTCTTCGCGCCGAAAGCACTCCAGCAGATGGTCGTTCACTAGGCCGACCGCCTGCATGTAGGCGTAGCACACCGTGGTTCCCATAAACTTGAAACCGCGTCGCTTCAAGTCTTTGCTTAACGCATCCGACTCCGCGCTGGAGGATGGGCACTCCGCCAGGCTGCGCCAGGCGTTGACCTTGGGCGCGCCGCCGACAAAACCCCAAAGGTAGGCGCTGAACGAACCAAATTCGGCCTGCACCTCCAAAAAACGCTGCGCGTTATTAATCGCGGCAAGAACCTTCAGACGGTAGATCGGAAGAGCACACGTCTGAACTCCAGTCACGTCAGTCAATATCG